>JUUF01000048.1 GCA_001058355.1 Carnobacterium maltaromaticum | reverse complement strand
CGTATCATGCATGATACAAAACTAATCGATAAAAATAGCCCAAGCAGAAATCTGCTTGGGCTATTTGAGTTGATTTAGTTATTTTTAGAATCGTGTAGTGACATATTGGTCAAGAGCAAGTAGGGCATTTGCTACATCTTCGGCAGTATAGTCAACGGCCATTTGGTGGATGGTTTCGCCTTCTTGTGTTGCAAGGGCTCCAATCTTGAGTAAGTCTTCATAAGGAACAGAATCCAATTTTACTTCTTTCAGCGTTGTTGGTAATCCAAGTGCTTGATAGAAAGTAATGTATTTATCGAGTTCTTCTTTTGGACGATTTTCTAATAACAGTTGTGTCAATGTACCGTAAGCTACTTTTTCACCGTGAGTAAGAGTATGGATGTCTCCATGAATCGCTGTGAATCCGTTATGGATGGCATGCGCTGCTGCTAATCCAGCTGATTCAAAACCGATACCGCTGAGTAAGGTGTTGGCTTCGACTACAGCTTCTAAAGCAGGAGTAACCACTTTGGCGTTTGCTGCTGCAACGGCTTGTAGACCATTTTCGAATAAAGTACTTTCGCAGACACGAGCGATGGCTTCTGCGGCAATCGTTGGCACTTGACCGACCATTGTGCCGCCTTGTGCTTCGATGACTGCACGAGCCTCCACCCAAGTAGCAAGAGCATCGGCAATTCCTGAGATTAATAAACGAACAGGAGCATTGGCAATGACTTTTGTATCCACTAATACTAATTCTGGGTTTTTCTTGTAGAAACGATAGCGTTCAAACACGCCTTCTGCTGAATAAATTACAGAGAGTGCAGAAGTTGGGGCGTCAGTTGAAGCAATTGTTGGTAAAATCGCTACCGGACAATTAGAATCATCCGCAATCGCTTTGGCTGTATCAATCGATTTACCACCACCTAAGCCGATGACTACGTTTAGTTGATGTTCCTTCACAACTTCAGCAACGCGGCGAACTTCGTCATTGGTTGCTTCACCATGGAAGATTTCACGATGAACAAACGCACCGGATTTCACGAGGTTTTCTTCTAGTTCTTTACCGACTAAATCATAAACGATAGGGTCGCAAAGAAGGAGATGTCGATCCCCAAGGGCCAAAACGTGAGAAGGACCAGTTTTAAGAACATCTTTCCCTTGAACATAACGAGACGGACTAGCAAATACTTTTTCCATAATCATAACTCCTTTATAATTTGTTTACTATTTCACTATATCGTTGAAAACGATTTCTGTCAATGGAGATTCTGTGCTGTTTTAACTAGGAATCTAAGACTTTCTAGAAAAGGGACAATTATTACTGGGGATGAGGAGATTTTTGGGATAGGGGATTCTTGTTGGGAATGATTCTAATCTTCAATGGTGTATGATTTTTCATCTTATGAAAACAAAATATCGCTAAAGAAAAGTCCTCAAAAATACCGTTTTTCCTTAACAATTCTTAATGAAAGAATTCTTGAAAACGGTTGTAAAAGCCCTGTACATGCTTTATAATAAAACTATAGAAATCAAACGAAGCAATTCCTAAGAGTGGTCCTTAGGGTATTTCTTCAAATCTGGTTTTCCAGATGAAAGGGGAGAGTATTATGTTTAAATATAATATCCGTGGAGAAAATATTGAGGTCACAGAAGCGATTCGTCAATACGCAGAAAAGAAAATTAGCAAATTAGAAAAATACTTTACTGACGTTGCTAATGCGACTGTATATGTCAACTTGAAAGTCTACGCTGAAAAGACTGCAAAAGTTGAGGTTACGATCCCACTTCCTTATTTAGTTCTACGTGCCGAGGAAACTTCAATTGATTTATATGGAAGTATTGACTTGGTAGTCGATAAACTTGAAAGACAAGTTCGTAAACATAAAACAAAAATCAATCGTAAATCTCGCGAAAAAGGATTCGATGTTGTGTTACCACCACTTCCAGAAGTGCCTGAAGAGGAGGAAACAGGATTAGAAATCGTTCGTACAAAACGAATTGATTTGAAACCAATGGATAGCGAAGAAGCTGTTCTTCAAATGAACATGTTAGGACATAACTTCTTTATCTACCAAGATGCTGAAACGAACGAAACAAACATTGTTTATCGTCGTAAAGATGGAAAATATGGTTTGATTGAAACAAATTAATAAAATTTTAGGTGGCTTGAAAAAGCCACCTTTTTTGTTTTGAACAGAAATGGTACTGATTTTAGCGACAGAAAACGTAGTTAAAGCATAAATAACTTTCCGTTTGGATAGGAAATTGGGTTTCTTTGACGTAAAATTGTAAAAAAATAGGGTGACTTTGAAAAAAGTCGCCTTTTTTTGCTTTCTTAATTAGCTAAACAATGGTAAAATGAATAAGATGCAATAGGTGTAGCCACCTATTTGTAGTACTTTTATGAGATTTAAAATGTTCACCGATTTAAAAATAGTGGTGAAAATAAAAAAGGAGTTAATTAAATGGCAAATTTTTTGAGACAGTTAGTTGAAAATGATAAGCGTGAATTACGTCGTTTAGGAAAACTAGCGGATAAAGTAATTGCGTTAGAATCTCAAATGGCTGCATTAGAAGATGCTGATTTTCCAGTAAAAACAGAAGAATATAAAGCAAGATATGCTCAAGGGGAGTCTTTGGATTCATTACTTCCAGAAGCATTCGCGTTAGTACGTGAAGGGGCTAAACGTGTATTAGGCTTATTCCCATATAAAGTTCAAATCATGGGTGGGATTACACTTCATGACGGTAACATTGCGGAAATGCGTACTGGTGAAGGTAAAACTTTAACAGCGACAATGCCTGTATACTTAAACGCGTTATCAGGCGACGGCGTTCACGTAGTTACAGTTAACGAATACTTAGCAACTCGTGACGCGCGCGAAATGGGTGAGTTATACAACTTCTTAGGCCTAACTGTAGGGTTAAACTTAACAGGAATGTCTTCAGAAGAAAAACGTGCTGCATATGCTGCAGACATCACTTACAGCACAAACAGTGAATTAGGATTTGACTACTTACGTGATAACATGGTGGTTTACAAATCACAAATGGTTCAACGTCCATTGAACTACGCAGTTGTCGATGAAACAGACTCAATCTTAATCGACGAAGCGCGTACTCCATTGATCATTTCAGGACAAGCTGAAAAATCAACAGTGTTATATCAACGTGCAGATATGTTTGTTAAAGGATTAAAAGAGGAAGAAGATTACACAATCGACTTAACTTCTAAAACAATTTCATTAACAGACGAAGGGATTAACAAAGCTGAACAAACATTCCGCTTACCAAACCTTTATGACGTGGATAACTCAGCGCTTGTACACCATATCGACCAAGCGTTACGTGCAAACTACATTATGTTACGCGACATCGACTATGTGGTGGATGAAGGTAAAGTTAAAATCGTTGATGGATTTACTGGACGTATCATGGAAGGTCGTCGTTATTCAGATGGTCTTCACCAAGCGATTGAAGCTAAAGAAGGCGTTGAAGTTGAAAACGAGTCTAAGACAATGGCGACAATCACTTACCAAAACTACTTCCGTATGTATCGTAAATTGTCAGGGATGACAGGTACTGCGAAGACTGAAGAAGAAGAATTCAGAGAAATCTACAACATGAACGTTATTGCGATTCCAACAAACCGTCCTGTACAACGTATCGATGGTCACGATTTAATCTACCCATCATTACGTAGTAAATTCCGTGCGGTTGTTCAAGATATCAAACAACGTCATGAAGCAGGTCAACCAATCCTTGTCGGTACGGTTGCCGTTGAAACAAGTGAATTGCTATCTAACTTACTACGCGCAGAAGGAATTCCGCACGAAGTATTAAATGCGAAAAACCACTTTAAAGAAGCAGAAATTATCATGTCAGCAGGTCAACGTGGCGCTGTAACAATCGCGACAAACATGGCTGGACGTGGTACTGACATCAAGCTTGGTAAAGGCGTGAAAGAACTTGGTGGACTTTGCGTAATCGGTACAGAACGTCACGAAAGTCGTCGTATCGATAACCAATTACGTGGACGTAGTGGACGTCAAGGGGACCCAGGTGCAACACAATTCTACCTATCATTAGAAGATGATTTGATGAAACGTTTCGGTGGAGAAAAAATGCAAGCAATCTGGGAACGTCTAAACTTAACAGATGAAGGCGACGATAACTTCATCCAAAGCAAGATGTTAACAAGACAAGTAGAATCTTCACAAAAACGTGTTGAAGGGAACAACTACGATACTCGTAAAAGCGTCCTAGAGTACGATGAGGTTATGCGTGAACAACGTGAAATCATCTACTCTCAACGTCTACAAATTATTAATGAAGAAAACTCACTTGAAAAAGTGACAAAAGGAATGATCCGTCGTACAATTCACCGCGTTGTGGAAAGTCATACATTGACAGATCAAAAAGATTGGAACTTAGAAGGAATTGTGGACTTTGCTCACAACTCAATCTGTGCTCCAGATGAACTTTCAATTAGCGATTTAGAAGGCAAAACAGCTGCTGAAATCGAAGAACTCTTATACGAAAAAGCGATGGAAATCTACAAAGAAAAACAAGAGCAATTGAATGGCGACAATCAAATGCTTGAGTTCGAAAAAGTAGTTATCCTACGTGTGGTTGACCGTAAGTGGACAGATCACATCGATGATATGGACCAATTACGTCAAAGCGTTGGTTTACGTGGATACGCTCAAATCGATCCATTAACAGAGTACCAAACAGAAGGTTACGAACGATTCCAACAAATGATTGCTGCAATCGACTATGATGTAACACGTATCTTGATGAAATCTCAAATTCGTCAAAACTTACAACGTGAACAAATTCAAGGAGTTCGTAGTGTAGTGGCTACAGGTCATGACAGAACTTCTGATGACGATTCAGAAAAAGCTTAATAAAAAAGGGAGACGGCGAAGCATTTCGCCGTTTTCTTTTAGAAAGAGGTCAGTATGGAAATTAGTGAAATTAGAAATGCGCTTGAAGCCATGAACGAACAAATCATCAGTTATAGGAGGTCTCTTTGACTTAGATCGCTTAGAAGAAGATATCGCAGCCTATGAGCAAGAGATGTCTGAACCATCATTTTGGGATGATAGCGAAAAAGCGAATCAAGTCATTCAAAAGAATAATGAATTAAAGGCTATCTATGATACGTTCCATAAGATGGAATTGGCGCATGAAGAAACTAGTTTGTTATTTGAAATGTATAAAGAAGAGCCGGATGAAGAAGTACATGCGGAAATCGTTGAAGCGATTGGGTCTCTTGAGAAGGACTTGCAACAGTACGAATTAAGTATGTTACTAAACGGTCCTCATGATAAGAACAGTGCCATCTTAGAAATCCATCCAGGTGCTGGTGGTACGGAATCGCAAGACTGGGGAAGTATGCTACTGCGTATGTATATGCGTTGGGCTGAAAAACATGGCTACCGTGTGGAAACAGTGGACTATCAAGACGGGGACGAAGCAGGGATTAAGTCTGTAACCTTGTCGATTGAGGGCTTGAATGCTTACGGGTATTTACGTTCTGAAAAAGGCGTGCATCGTCTCGTTCGAATTTCTCCATTTGATGCGGCTGGGAAACGTCATACATCATTCTGTTCAGTGGATGTTGTTCCGCAAATGGACGGAGATATTGATATTGAGATTAATCCAGATGACTTAAAAATCGACGTGTACCGTGCAAGTGGTGCCGGTGGACAACATATTAATAAGACGTCTTCTGCGGTGCGTATTACGCATATTCCAACGGGAATTGTGACGCAGAGTCAGGCGCAACGTTCTCAATTTAAAAACAGAGACCAAGCGATGGCGATGTTGAAGGCGAAATTGTTCCAATTAGAAGAAGAGAAGAAGGCAGCTGAATTGGCAGCTATCCGTGGCGAGCAAAAAGATATCGCCTGGGGGTCTCAAATTCGTAACTATGTATTCCATCCTTATTCAATGGTAAAAGATTTACGTTCTGGATATGAGACAGGAAATATTGGTGCGGTCATGGATGGAGACTTGGATCCGTTTATGGATGCATACTTAAAATGGACGCTTGAGGGAACAAAAGCAACTGAAGAATAATAGTAGAGAAACACCTAGTGAGAGCTGGGTGTTTTACTGTTGGTAGGCAAATTGTTTTAAGTTCGTTTTAATTATCTGTATTATAGTGGGATGAAACTTCCTAGTAGTACTTTTGTGCTATGAAACTAACCCGATAAGTATGAGCAATGAGTTAGACACAGTGGTTTATTGACTTTCT
>JUUF01000486.1 GCA_001058355.1 Carnobacterium maltaromaticum | reverse complement strand
TTATAAAAATAATCCGCAAGCATTCGAAGAAATCAACACCCGAAAGGGTGCATTTTTAAGAAGAGAGAACTATGTATGGATTACTCCCAGCATCTAACCACAAAAACCAATTGGGATAGCCCCTTCCGCACTCTCTATGTGGAGCGTTTCCGTTTATTTCTTTTTCAAGCAAAATCTGCTTGCTTTTCGAGGAGAAGTTTTGTATAATAATACGTGCCGTTAGGCCGTATGGCAATAGCGAACTTATGAATCGAGTCAGGTCCGGAAGGAAGCAGCTATAAGTAATGTTCGCTATGTGCTGTATGTACATAGAAGAAAATTCAGGCTGGACCAACGGTTCAGCCTGTTTTTATGAAAAGAGTATCCAGTGAAGGGAGAATAGTCGCATGAAAAATCAGAGTTTCCAAGAAGAAGTGCAGCACTTAGAAATCGTGCAGGACTTAATGGAACAAAAAGTGGCGATCGAGAAAAACCGATTGCAAGAGCGCGACCTGGATATCGCTAGACAAGATACCATTCAGTATGGAATCCAACAATTAGAAAACCAATTGGAATCTCCATACTTTGGAAGAATTGACGTTCAATTTGAAAAAGACGAGAGAGTTGAGAAGATGTATATCGGACCTGCAACTTTCTTTGACGAAGACGACAATGTGCAAGTGTATGACTGGCGTGCTCCAATCGCAAGCCTATTTTACGAAGGAACATTAGGAGAGCTTCAATACGAAACACCAAATGGCTTCGAGAAAGCTCAAGCCTTCTTAAAACGCGATATCGTCATCCGTAAGGGTGAATTAAAATCTGTTTATGACATTGAAAATGAAGAATCATTATTGATGGATGCCTTAAGCGCACCGACAAACCGTGACGGACACCTAGAAGGAATCACGGCGACGATTCAAAAAGAACAAAATGAAATTATTCGTTTAAATCCAAAAGACTGGTTCATCGTGAATGGATGTGCCGGAAGTGGGAAGACAACGATTTTACTACAACGCATTGCGTACTTGATGTACCAAGCAAAAGACAAACGTATGAGCGATATGCTTCTGTTGTCGCGTAACCAATTGTTTGCCAAATACGTTTCACACGTAATCCCAAGCTTAACGGGAAGTGAATTGTACCAACAAACCTTAGCGCAACATACTATCGAGCTTTATCGCAAAATGTATTTGCATAAAACAACAGCGCTCAGCCAAGTGCCAACGCGCAAAGTGTATTTAACAGACAGCGAGTGGATTGCGCTTGTACACCGTAATATCGAAGGCTTATCGGCGAAAGATTTACCATACCGTGCCATCGGAATTAAAGGACAAGCCGTATTTACGATGAAAGACTATCAAAAATTAGTCGAAAGCGTGAATACAGCACTACCGTTGCAACAACAATTAACGCAAATGCAAACCGTGCTCGAGCGTACGTTGAAACGCCGTCTCACGAAGTTCTTTATGTCTGAAAAGGCAAAAGCGGTCTATGAATCAATGAACGCGATGCAAATCGAAGTGTTGATGAAAGACGTGGAGACAAAGAGCGAGACAGAGTACTACCAAGCTCTTGGACAAAAAGTGTTCGAGAAGGAAGTACAAGAAGTAACGCAACAAGTGGAAATGTTCGCATTCGTGGATATTGCCGCTCTTGTGGTGAAATGGATGCCCGAAGCCAAAGCACGTCGCCAAGAACTTGGTAAGACGGACAACGCGCCACTTCCATTGAAGAAGATTGAAGGCAGCCGCATGCAAGTCACTGCAGAAGGAATCCGTCTGTTGCAATATGTCGCAACACGCGTGACGCCGGTTCGTGACTACACAGGCTTCAGCCACCTCTTCATCGACGAAGTGCAAGACGTGTCACTCTTATGGCTTGGAACCTTATCCAACTATTATTTCCGTGCGAAATTCACGGTAGTGGGAGATACCTTCCAATCATTCTCAACGGCTACAACGATTTTCACATTGGAAAAACGACACCCAGAACTCGTGGACTTGATTTTTGCAAACCGCACGTTAACGCACCGCAACTTAGCGATTAGTTACCGTTGTACGGCGCAAATTTCACGTTTTGCAAACGGGATTTTAAACTGGCCGCTGGATAAAAATGTGTTCCCACGTTCAGGGGCAGAAGTAGCGGTATACTTAGAACAAGAAGGCCAAGAAATGGCGCGCTTAAACACGTTACTGGAAGAAAGTCCAAAAGGCTACCATACGACTGCAATTCTTTGCCGTACGATGGACGAAGCCAAAGCGTTGTACCAACAACTCGACCAAGACGACATTGCGCTTCTAGAAGATAGCAGTGAGTCGCTTGGCAGCCGCTTCGTGTTAACGACGATTCAAGTGGCGAAAGGGATGGAGTTCGACGAAGTCATCATTTGGAATGCGACAGACGAAGCGTACCATACGATGAAAGAGCAAATGATGCTGTATACAACATGTACACGTGCAAAACACCAGCTCTCACTCATCTCTCAAGCAGGCAAAGAGAGCCGCTTTATCAAGAATTCGAAAGCACCGATGAAACGAATCGGGCAGTAGAATTTTTGGCAAATCTATACTAGAATAGAACTGTAAAATTTTGAAAAAAGGCAGGGAAGTAAAATGGCTTATCAAGCATTATATCGAAAATGGCGTCCTCAAACGTTCGATGATATGGTCGGGCAAAGTGCGGTCACGCATACATTGAAGAACGCGATTAGCAATCACAAAACGAGTCATGCTTACTTATTTACAGGACCTCGTGGGACAGGAAAAACGAGTGCCGCGAAGGTGTTTGCAAAGGCCATTAACTGTCCAAACCAAACAAACGGCGAGCCATGTAACGAATGTGAAATCTGTAAAGGCATCACGAACGGAACGATTGGCGATGTCATCGAAATCGATGCTGCCAGCAACAATGGTGTCGAAGAAATCCGTGATATTCGTGACAAGGCGCGTTATGCACCAACGCAAGCCGAATACAAAATTTATATTATCGACGAAGTGCATATGCTCTCAACAGGAGCGTTCAACGCACTGTTAAAAACCTTAGAAGAACCGCCTCAAAAGGTCATCTTCATTCTCGCAACAACGGAACCGCATAAGATTCCAGCGACGATTATTTCACGTACGCAACGTTTTGACTTTAGACGCATCACGTCGCAAGAAATTATCGACCGCTTGGCATACATCTTAGACCAAGAAGGAATCGAATACGAAGCGGATGCCTTAAGCGTGGTGGCAAGATGTGCCAACGGGGGAATGCGTGACGCCCTCAGTCTGCTCGACCAGATGATTTCATTTGGCGACGGCAAGGTGACGCTAGACGAAGCGATTCAAGTGTCGGGAAGTCTGACAGACGACTTGATGATTGATTTCGTGAAAGACTTACAAGAAACAAAGGCTGAAGAAGCCCTTGAAAAATTACAACAACTCTTCAAAATCGGGAAAGAAGCGAGCCGACTCGTAGAAGAATGGTTGGAATTTGCCAGAGACCTCCTCATCGCGAAACAAAGTGGAGAGGCAATCGGTCGTAGTGAACGATTCCTACAGTTCAAAGACGAAGTGGAACCAGAATTCTTATACCGCTTTGTAGAGGCGTTAAATCAAACGCAACAAGAAATGCGCTTCACGACAAAACCAACGATTTCGCTGGAAGTGTTGACGATTAAAATGGCACAACCATACACATTGACACCAAGAACCAGTTCTGGTGCACCGGCAATGCCAAGTAGCGAAGAAGTGCAACAGTTGCAACAACAAATCGCGCAAATGCAGCAGCAAATGAACGCGTTGTTGCAAGGGGGCGTACCTCAAGCACCTCAAGCACCAAAAGCACAGGTACCAAGACCGACGCGTGCGGCCTTTAAGCCGAATACGACGGCCATCCAAAAGATCTTGACGGAAGCGACTCGCGAAGACTTGTTGAAGGTACGCGACTTATGGGGTGACTTACTCAGTTGCTTGAACCCGCAAGAACAAGCGCTGTTAAGCCAATCAACGGTGAATGCTGCGGGGCCAAATGGATTCGTCCTCGGATTTGCCTACGACCACTTGTGTGACATTTCAGAAACAAGACCAGGATTCCGTGAGGTCATCCAAGAACATCTGGAACGCCTCGGTGGCTACAGTGGGACGTTCGTGGCAGTGACACAACATCAATGGCCACAAATTCGTGCGGATTTCTTACAAGAACGCAAGAAAAACCAAGAAGAGGAAGCTGTATCCATCGTGACGGAAGAACCGGCCGTGGAGGAAGCACTCACACCAGAAGAACAAGCATTTGAACAAAAAGTAAACGACACGATTGAACTCTTCGGGGAAGACATCGTGCAAATCGAAGAATAGAGACGGAGGAATTAAATATGCGTGGAATGGGAAATATGCAAGGCATGATGAAACAAATGCAAAAATTGCAAAAACAAATGGCGCAAGCTCAAGAAGAGTTAAACCAAACAGAATACACAGGAACTTCTCAAAGTGATTTAGTAAAAGTGACTGTGAACGGGAAACGCCAAGTCTTAAACGTGGAAATCAAACCAGAAGCGGTAGATCCAGATGATGTAGAATTATTACAAGACTTAGTGTTAATGGCGACAAACGATGCGTTAACGCAAGCAGAAAAAGCCAACGACCAAACAATGGGTCAGTTCACGAAAGGATTAAACATCCCAGGATTTTAATCGATTGGAGGTTTGAGCATGCATTATCCAGAACCGATTGCACGATTGATGGATAGCTTTATGAAGCTGCCGGGAATTGGTGCGAAGACGGCTGCACGACTTGCCTTCTTCTGCATGGATATGCGTGAAGAAGACGTCTTAAATTTTGCGAATTCGCTCATCAGCTGCAAACGTGACCTGCATATGTGTTCCGTTTGTGGAAATGTGACGCAAGAAGATCCGTGCGAAATTTGTGCGGATACTACGCGTGACCGTACGAAGATTCTTGTGGTGGAAGACGCCCGAGATGTGATGAGTATGGAGCGGATGAAGGAATATAAAGGGCTCTATCATGTGCTTCACGGGGTATTGTCTCCGCTGGAAGGGACGGGGCCGGATGATATTAATATTACGTCGCTGATAACGAGGTTGCAGGATCCGGAAGTCCAGGAGGTTATCATCGCCACTAATGCGACAGCGGAAGGTGAAGCGACGGCCATGTACTTGTCACGTCTCATCAAACCAGCTGGCATTAAAGTAACGCGTCTGGCTCATGGGCTAGCGGTAGGCAGCGACATCGAATACGCAGACGAAATGACTCTCTTCCGTGCTATCGAAGGACGAAGAGAACTATAAAAATAAAATAACAGGTTGATACTGCTAAGATAAATGAGAATTGGAAACTCCCGTTTCCTCGGATATCTTCATAGTAACGACAATAGCTGTACCG
>JUUF01000485.1 GCA_001058355.1 Carnobacterium maltaromaticum | reverse complement strand
CCGTAATTGCGTAATTTCTTTTTCACTCAGCCGTTTTTTCACGCTTTTTCCTCCCTACACCCCATATTTGATTCGTAAAAACAGCACGTAATCGTAGAGTGCTTTGATAGGCTCTGGAATCGTGTCCCAAGGAACATCCTTATAGGCGGAAATATCTGTACAAGCTATTTTTAACAATTGTCTGAAGTGTCGTCCTCGAATAAAGTAAGAGACGGTCCATCCCATCCAACAAATAAACAGAATGACGAACACTATCCAGAAATTCTGCCATAGGAGGTTCAAAGCAAGATTCAATTGATCAAGCAATACCACTACGAAAATGATTCCAAACGCAAAAAGGCATAAAATCCAGAAAATCAACACGCCAAAAAATCGAAAATCTTCATTCCAATGATCCGAGCATCCTTTTGGTAACGACTCCTGCTCTTCAGGATTTCCAGATGAATCCTCCGCAATCAGTTGACGGAGTGTTAAAAGTTCCTCTTGAGAGACTTCTGTCGGAAATAATAACGCGAGTAGCGCATTTTGTTTTTTGATTGGTGCTTCCACTCCGAAAGCAATCTGTTCGGCATTCCATTGCTGTGGCAATTCCTGCTCGTACGATTGATATTCTTGTGGATGATTTTCTTCAGAAATCGACTCTGCCTCAACATCTGAATTCTTCATTTGCAATAAGCGCTCCACTTCATTTTTATACAGTCTTTTTCGTATCCAACGAAAGACAAAGAACAAGACGATTGCCGTTCTCCATATCGTTGTCAAAACTATATTTCTTTCTGATAAGAAATGGGAGCTCATGGTGAACCACAAGTATACTCCAAGTGGAAACAGTGTGACGATTAACAGCGCCACCATGAATATTTCTCCATCAGAAAGAATCCTTCTGGCGAGTTTCCTTCCTGGTGGTAATGCTACAGGGGTCTTTCTCTGCTGTATTTTTTTGGCAATACGTGTCCGTAATTGCGTAATTTCTT
>JUUF01000484.1 GCA_001058355.1 Carnobacterium maltaromaticum | reverse complement strand
TTACAGGGTGCTTTTTTGTTAGTACGAATTATTTATTCACTGCACGTATTTTGGTATAATGCGGATATTAACTTTATTAGTCGAGGAGTATTTATGTCTTATATCAGCACCATTAAAATCGCACTGATTTTATTTCCTATTTTAGCGTTTGTCATTACCATTCCGTACATGATTGCAAACTATCGAAAATACGGTTCGGTGAATAAATTGCGCACGGTTATTTTTTATTCATTTATCTTATATTTACTGGCGGCATATTCATTAGTGAACTTGCCACTGCCTGACCCATCGACCATTCATACGACGTACACAGACAAGTTAAACCTTGTTCCGTTTTCATTTGTGGCGGATTTCTTCAACGATAGCCCGTTTGTACTGACGGACCCGTCGACATGGATTGATTCGATGAAATATCCATCGTTCTACATTCCAGCATTCAATGTATTGATGCTCGTACCTTTCGGGGTGTACATGCGTTATTATTTCAAATGCAGCTTCAAGAAGACGATTTTATTAACGGCGCTAGTCAGCTTATTCTTTGAGCTTACGCAATTATCTGGATTGTACTTTATTTATCCAGGTCCTTACCGCCTATGCGACATCGATGATATTATTCAAAATACGACGGGTGGCGCACTCGGGTACTTCATTGGCCAACTTGCGGTTAGGGTACTTCCTTCAAGAGATGCCATTGATGAGAAATCCTTTGAGGAGGGAACACGCGTATCGAGCATTCGCGTCATGTTGTCGCTCCTCATTGACGCAGCGATTGTCTACGTACCTTATAGTTTCTTGAATACAACCATTCCAGTTTCCGCATTGTTTGCATTGTATTTTGCCGTAGTGCCACTCATTAATGGAAAAACACTCGGAAGCGCCTTGCTTAAATTTGGAGTAGAGTTCAAAGACAACAAAGCCTT
Source organism: Carnobacterium maltaromaticum (assembly GCA_001058355.1). Classification (GTDB taxonomy): domain Bacteria; phylum Bacillota; class Bacilli; order Lactobacillales; family Aerococcaceae; genus Granulicatella. Next base: position 1,295 of record JUUF01000484.1, on the reverse strand, counting down.
TCGTACAGTACTCAGAGGTATCCTCATCACAGCGTACTTCAACTGGATTCCGCTAGAATTACTCACACTCATGGACGTCTTTAACTTTGAAGCAGAAACACCAGAATTCCTCGTATTATTTGCAGGAACCTTACTCATATTCGTATTGTACTTCTTAATCATCCTTATCGTGACGCTCTTCAATCGTCGTTTCCTATTCGACCGATTAACAGGGGCAGAGTACCAAAGCACAATTGATAGAAAAGCATAATCGTTTTTCTAAAATGAAATTAACATTTTTAGCATCCCATTTATTGGGGTGCTTTTTTGTGTAGAGAATTGAGGTCAGTTGACACAGCCGTTGGAGCAACGCGACTTACGGATGTGGCTGCGACGGGCGAAGCCCTAGCCAGGGGGTGTTGGTGCTTTAGCAACTTACAGCCATGGGTGCGAAGGGCGAAGGCCTAGCAAGGGGATGTTGCTACTTTAGTAGCTTACAGCCCAGGCTTCGCTGGTTGAAGCCCTAGCCTCAAAATGTTAATATCATTTTTTCGATATTATTTTAAATCGAATTAATACTCGTCGCTACTTAATAGTAATGATTAGCTTTTTATGTAGATAAAGATTATACTTAACCTATCCACAAGTGAAAGTGAGGAATTAATATGGAAAATTTAGTAGTATCTATTTTCAAAACAGAAAGTGAAGCTTATCAGGCATTTGCTGAGTTGAAAACATTCAAGCAAACTGAGAAAACAAAAGTCGCTCAAATTGCTGTTATCAAAAATGAAGGCGGTCATATTACTGATAAAGATCGTTTTGATTTTGAAGATTCTGCAAATGATGGTGCTTTAAAAGGCGGCCTAATCGGTGCGTTTGTCGGACTGCTAGCGGGACCATTAGGTGTATTATTTGGTTACGGAATTGGAAGTCTATACGGATTAGCCGGAGGCGATACTGTTGAAGCTGTCCAAGAAGGTTTAATCGACCAAGTTTCTCAAAAATTAGTTAGTGGTGAAACTGCTCTTGTTGCTTTAGTTCAAGAAGATGATGAGCAAGTATTAAATGCTTATTTTAATAAATACGACACACAAATTTTACGTTGGAATGTTGAATCAGTAGTAGAAGAAATTGAAGCTGCTGCAAAAGTTCAAGCTGATCTTTATAATAAGGCTCGCGCTCAAATGAAAGCAGAACGTAAAGAGGCTCGTAAAGAAAAAATCGAAGAATTCAAAAATAATATTAAAGCTAAATTCGAAAATTTAAAATTATAATTAAATTTGATCTCAGCACTCTGTATTTACAGGGTGCTTTTT
>JUUF01000483.1 GCA_001058355.1 Carnobacterium maltaromaticum | reverse complement strand
TACGTATCACGCATGATACACTTTTTATCTAAATAAAGTCAGAGACTCCACTTCTTCAACACCCATTTCCGTTAATGCTTTTGCGGCAAGGTGGATTGTTGCGCCGGTTGTATAAACATCGTCCACCAATAAGACTTTTTTTGGAATCATGACTCCCTCTTTAATCCTAAACGGTTGTTTTAGTTTCAGACGCTCCTGCCTTGTCTTCTCCGATTGCTTCTTTCCGCTGCCAAAATGTTCTAAAAGAGAAACGGTAGGCACACGGCATTCTTCCAGTAAAGTTGGAATCGTCTCGAATTCTCTTTTTCTTAGACTCGTACTGGATGACGGCAATGGACAAAGAACGAAGCCCCTCTTCTGATACTTAAGCAACTCTTGTCTTAATTCCTTTATCACCAACGTCATCACTCTTATATCTCCTACAAATTTGAATAACTCCATAAACTTCCGCGCAGCCTCGTCATAAGCATATAAGGCCGTATTCTTTAGGAGTACCGCTTCTTTTACTTGATGCCATTTTTGACAATCCGGGCAAACTCCCACTTTCGTCATCAACCGTCCACACTCTAGGCAAGTTGGATGTTGTTTTAATTCCATAAACGGATGCTCACAATTCACGCAGATACACTTTCTGTTTGCTCCTAGTAAAAACGAGAGTATTGGCTGAACTCGCTCCACTTCCTCTCCGCACCATAAACATTTCATCCGTGTTCCCTCCCAAGAAACGCTTGTCGATTTAAGTCTTCGATTTCCCTGACCGCCTGAACCATCGCCTTTGTTTTCCCATTATGAAAATACACAACTTCTCCTGTTGGGCATTCTGCGGTCCGTCCAACACGTCCTGCGATTTGCACGAGTACTTCTCTTGAGAATTCCTCTTCGTGCGCATTGACGACACAAACATCGACGCCTGGAAAAGTCACTCCTCGCTCGAGAATCGTTGTTGTCACTAGAAAATCGAGCTCTTCTGCTCTCATCTTCGCGATTCTTTCTTGCCGATACACTTCTTTAGAACTAACCGTCTCGAATTTCGCATTTTGAAACTGTCGTCTAAGTGCTACTTCTACCGGATTAAGAAGTGTAATTCGTGGTACAAATAGCAACAATCGTTTCCCCTCTTTTAAATGTTCCTCTATAAACCGCTGCACCGGTTTAGGTACTTTCTTCTTTTTCAGTTTTTTCTCTAAGTCTCCAATATAACTCATCGTCGGTACTACTAATGGCTTCTTATGATATCTCTCTGGTAGCAAGGATACCGACAACTCTTTTCGTTTGATTCTTCTCTCTAGCGTCTGGGACGGGGTCGCCGTTAAATACAGCAAACATCCGTCCTCTTTCACCGCACGATGGACTGCGTGAATCAATAACTCATTATCCCGGTATGGGAAAGAGTCCGTCTCATCAATCACGACCAAATCAAATGCGCGGTAGAACCTGAGCATCTGGTGCGTCGTCGCAATCGTAAGTGGCACTCTCTTGTAGCCTTCTTCGGACTGCGAGTGAAGGACGTTCTGCTCGACTGTTGGAAAAGCCTCCTTCAAACGAGGCGCAAGTTCAACACATACATCGATTCTTGGTGCAGCAATAGCCACTCTCTTTCCTTGTTGCACCATACATTCGATGCTTGCAAAAATCATCTCTGTTTTCCCAGAACCTGT
>JUUF01000482.1 GCA_001058355.1 Carnobacterium maltaromaticum | reverse complement strand
TTGAGCTTTACAAAGAATGAGAGCACAGGTAGTTATAGTTTTGAAATAAAGATTAATAAGAATATAGTAACATCGTTTCTAATAGAAAATTTAGACTTTCTCGATAAGAGTGAGGGTGAACTAGTATTAGGACCTATTCAAAGGTTCGATCCGTTAAAAAGAGCAGAATATATTACTGGGAATGTAGATAAATCTAATGTTGATGTTAAGTATATAGGTGAAAAATGATGGATAGAATTCAAAGACTTAAAACGATTGTTAGAGAATGGCTATTTGAGAATAGCGATGTTCTAGATGCGCATGGCATTCAAATGGAAATGGTTGCGGATAACGAAGATTATTTAAGAATCATATTGGAAACAGAGGATAGAATGGGAGAAATCATCGTGGAGGATGCTAGTTTTGCTCCGTATAGATCCTTTAAAATCGAAGTTGCGCAGATTGTTGATGAACGGGCAGAAACCGTAATGGCGTGGTATGACAAGGATGGCACAGACGATGATGCGTATCGGGAGGCCTTGAAAAACGGCGTTGATACATTGATACATATAGGAGAATAGAGGGAAAAAAGGATGAAGAAGAAACTAGCAATTATAGGGACAGTGACGCTGTTAGGTGTAGGAGCCGTTGCGTTGAGTAATCAAGAGTGGCGTGCGAACACAATCTT
>JUUF01000481.1 GCA_001058355.1 Carnobacterium maltaromaticum | reverse complement strand
GCCACACGTTGTTGTTGACCTCCAGATAATTCATATGGATATTTCTTCAATAAGTCCTCAATGCCTAACATTTCAGCGATTGGTTGAACTTTCTTTTCCATTTCGTCAATTGGACGACGTGCTAATACAAGTGGCAATACCATATTGTCATACACGGATAATGTTTCTAATAAGTTGAAGTCTTGGAAGACGAATCCTAAGTGGTCACGACGGAATTCTGTTAACACTTTATCAGAAATCTTTTGAATGTCTTCCCCGTTTAGAAGTACAGTTCCATCTGTTGGACGATCTAGTGTCGCTAAAATATTTAATAGCGTTGTTTTACCAGAACCAGATTCCCCCATGACTGCCACATATTCGCCTTCTTCTACTGA
>JUUF01000480.1 GCA_001058355.1 Carnobacterium maltaromaticum | reverse complement strand
ATCGGATTGGATTAGTGCTTATTTTTATTTTCCATTATTTTTTGTTTGCCTTTTTTGATTCATCCACAGTCGTTGTGTGATTCGATTCTTGCACCATAAGTACCTTTACAACCGTGTAAACAACTGCTAGAAAGAACGCCAAACAAAATAAAGCCGCAACGCCAAAATTAATGAAAAAGTCCTTAAAAAATTGATTGCCAAAAATTCTTAATAGTTCCATCTGTTATATCTCCCTTTTAATTGTTCACTTTCCTTCTTTTTGCATAGTATACCATACAATGTTCTCTATATAAACTTTACTCAGCTTTTTTACTTTTTACAAATTCAACCAACTCCGGTGACCAACTACCTCCACCATATTCAATCTTACCAGTATTATAATCCTTATAAAGGTTAAAGGAGATTGTATAATCTTTATTGTCATTAACATAAAGATAAACAAAGATTCCGCCTGTTGGTATTTTATTAAATGAGTAAATTGTATATTTTTGGATGAACCCTTTTTCAGTTAAAGCATCGGGGTCAATCCATGTTAATTCTTTCAAATATATCTGTTCAACCTCTTCACTCTTAACGATTTGATTTATCTCATTATTTTGAACTATTCCCAGTATTGTGTATCCACCAACAACTAGGCCCACAACTACTAAAAGTACTTTTGTCATCTTTTTCAATTTCAATCCCATCCTTTTGAAACGATATCTTATTTTTCATAGTATATCACGAACTACACTCGTTATAAATACTCTCTTGATTCGTAAAAAAGCACTAATCGCTCCGC
>JUUF01000047.1 GCA_001058355.1 Carnobacterium maltaromaticum | reverse complement strand
GTAGTTTCTGCTGCTTGTGTTGTCGCTTCAGTTGTTTCTACTTCTTTCACTTCGTTGTTGTTTTGAACACGGTATGAGTGTTGTTCTGTTCCGTTATCAACGGTTACTTCTTTTTGGTCCGCTGAGAAACGTAACACTGTACCTGGGTAAATAAGGTTTGCATCTTGAATTTCGTTCACTTGAACTAATGTATCTAATGATGCACCAGTTGCTTCAGAAATTACTGATAATGTGTCTCCCCATTTAATTGTGTACTCTTGTACACCTTTATCGTCTGTTTTAACATCTTGTTTTACTTGTTCTACAGTACGTGCTGTCCATTCTACTTCGTTTGCACTTGCTGTAGTTGCTGAAAATCCTGCAAAACTAAATAAAGCAAGTGATGCTGTCACCATCATGAATTGTTTCTTGATTGGTTTCATATTTTCCTTTCCGATTTCCGACTTTTTCTAAAGTCAAAAACCTCGTTCGCTTGGATTTTTTGGGTTGCGAACTTATTTGATGCTAATAATGTTACCACGAATAAAATTGAAAATGTTGATTTTATGCGGTTTGTTAAGGTCACTTAATTTTTTTGACTTTTTCTGATGTTATTATGACAAACAAATGACAAGAACATATGTTTCCGTAACATTTGACACCATTCTGTAACGCGTTCGTAGAATTTTCTTACAATCTCGGTCATACTTTCTTCATTTATTACACTGTTTTTCGTTCCTTTTTGAGGTAAAAACCTATCATGTCGCACTTTTTCCGACCTTTAATGCATCAAAAAAGACCTCCCTATTCATCCATAGGAAGGTCACTAAACATTCGTTAAGCCGTTTGATTTAATTCACTCATTTGAATCGTTTGATCAATATTTTCTTTTAATGCTTCTGGAAGATGGTGCGTTACCCATAGCACTGTCACGCTCTTATCTTCTAGGATTGGCTTCAACACCTCAATGGTTGTCTTTTCATCTAAGTTGGAGCTGACTTCATCTAGCAAGAAGACTTTTGGTTGTTTCATCAACCCGCGTGCAAAGGCAATGCGTTGCAACTGACCGCCGGATAGATTTGAATCACCATCGCCTAGAACTGTATCTAATCCCTGTGGTAAGTTTCGTACGATCGAAGCGAGTCCAACTTTTTCAAGAGACGCCCAAACTTCTTCATCCGTATACTCTTCAGTGAGCGTTACGTTTTCCCGAATGGTTGTCGTGAAGATATGCGGTTTTTGAGCGATATAGACCATTTGACGATATAACTCATCATAGGATTGTTTCTTCACATCAACTCCAGCGAGTTTCACTTCTCCTAAATACTCCGTTAATTTTGCAGCGATAATATTTAACAGTGTTGATTTCCCTGTTCCACTTTCGCCAGTAATCGCGTATTTTTGTCCTTCGTTAAAGCCAAGAGAAACATGGTTTAAAATCACCTTTTCTCCGTAGTTAAACGAAACATCACTCACTTCAATGAGAGTACGTGGTGCCTCTTCTGGCGCTTCCTCTACAAGGGCTGCTGGTTCTAATTGCTCATATTTGTTAAACAACGAATCTGCACTCTTAATCGAACCAATCTTTTGACTAATATTTCCTAACACGTTGAAGATGGTGCTACTTAATGCCATCGCTGCTAGAATACTCCCGATACTCACTTCACCAATATAAGCTAAGTATCCCGTTAAGATGAATACAGAAATCTGGCTAAAGACATTCCCAATACCACCACTAACGGCAACTTTGGCCATCGACTTACTAAAATCGCGATGCGTATCTCCTACTTCAACCGATTTTTCATGAATTTTTTCTTTTAAATAGGCTAGCTTACGAAAAACAAATAGGGTATCATATCCGCTCAATAAATCCGAAATGGATTTTGCGAATTTTTCATTGGCTTCTGACACTTTGATGGTTTTTTCTGTCAGTTCTGCTGAGAACAAAGCCGGCAACACGGCCATGATGACAATACAGATAGCCGCTAGTAAGACGATAGACCAATGATACATAAACAATGCTACCGCAGAAATGACCGCAGAAATAATCCCTCCAATGACTTCAAAGGTTGGATTCATCGCATTCCCTTTAATCTGTTCCAAGTCACTTGTAAACCACGAGATGTACGTTTGACTATTCTTTTCATAGAAGCGACCATAAGACGTCGCTTCAATCGAATGACTAATACGGTCCCTTAACCATGTCGCTACCTTTTGATTAAAGTAGGCTTGATAGCGAATCAACATATATGTAAACAATAGATAAAATGCAAAAATAACAACTAAACAAATAGCCTTATAAAAGAAATTATGAATATCCATGTTCACTAAAGTATCTAAAGTCTGCGCATTCACGACACTCGATACAAGCTCCGCCCCTGCAATGAGGGTGAGCAACGTAATCATGATGAACACTTCTTTTTTAAATTTCTGAAAAACAACCTTCATATATACTCGCTCCACTTCAAAATCTGACTATGCTCATAGTGTAACACTGTCTTAATCCAATGTATATAGGACTTTTGGCGGAAAACAAAAGAACTTTCCTTTTTTGCACACAAAAAACCACACCTCTATTCTGAGGTGTGGTAGCTCTATTTCATTATGCTTTTGTTTTTTCAGCGCGGTCACGTTTCATTTGGCTTGAACGTAATTGTCCGCAGGCTGCTTCGATATCATGTCCGAATTCTTTACGAACGACACAGTTGATGTGATTTTTCTTCAACACATCGTAGAAGGCTACTACGCGTTCTTTTCCACTACGTTCATATTGGTCATGTTCACGAACTTTGTTATACGGAATTAAGTTGACATATGAAAGACGTTTTTTATCCGCTAGAAGGTCAGCCAATTGTTGCGCTTGTTCCACCGAATCATTCACGTGATCAAGCATGATGTACTCGAAGGTTACACGACGATTGGTTTTAGCAATGTATTCATTAATCGCATCCATCACGACTTCGATTGGATATTTACGGTTGATACGCATGATACGAGAACGTGTATCGTTATCTGGTGCGTGAAGTGATAATGCAAGGTTTACTTGTAATCCTTCGTCTGCGAACTCGCGAATCTTTGGAGCTAAACCACTTGTAGATACAGTGATATGACGAGCCCCGATTCCAAGCCCTTTATCAGAGTTGACCACTTTCAAGAATTTAATCACGTTATCATAGTTATCGAACGGTTCTCCAATCCCCATGACTACGATATGGCTGACACGGTCCCCAGGAGACACTTCGTCTAATGTGCGTTGTACGTGCATGACTTGCGCTACGATTTCCCCAGCAACAAGGTCACGTTGTTTTGCAATAATTCCGCTGGCACAGAAAGTACATCCGATATTACATCCTACTTGTGTCGTCACACAAATGGATAAGCCGTATTCTTGTGGCATTAATACCGTTTCGATTAAGAGGCCGTCTGCTAATTCAAAGAGGAATTTACGTGTTCCGTCTGTTGATTGTTGTTTGATACGTTCGTTTAACACTGGGAATGTGAACTCTTCTTGTAACTCCTCAATCAGTGATTTTGGCAAGTTTGTCATTTCTTCAAAACTCGTCACACGTTTGCGGTAAAGCCAGTCCCATAATTGTCCTGCTCTGAATTTCTTTTCGCCTTTTGCTTCAAACCAAGCTGTTAGCTCTTCTAGTGGCATGCCGTAAATAATCGGTTTTCCTTCATATTGACGAACCACCCGTCCAATTTTTCTAACCATATTTATTCCTCTTTCCTATACTTGAAATGCTCTAATGATTGTTTCTCTATTCGCATGAGCGCTTAATAACACTGATAATTTCACACGAGCCTTTTGTCCGCTAAGCCCTGTTGTGAAAATCACTCCTGCTTCATGAAGCTGTTTGCCTCCACCAAGATAATTATATACATCATAGGTAACACCGTTAAATGCACGGGATACAAGCACGACTGGAATTCCTTTATCCAAGCAACGTTGTAACCCAGGAAGCGTCGTTGGCGGTAAGTTACCTGCTCCAAGAGCTTCGATGACTAATCCATTCGCATCCGAATCAGCAATGGCATCAAATAACATCGAATCCATTCCAGCATATGCTTTTAATAAGTATACCTTGTCCACGAGTTCTTGAATCGGATAGTATTCATGATGTAAGAATTTTTGGAAGTAAATCACTTCACTCTTTGATACTAATCCAAGCGGCCCAAAAGTTGGTGTTTGGAAAGTCGCTACGTTCGTTGTATGTGTCTTTGTCACATACGTTGCCGCATGGACTTCATCGTTCATCACGACAAGAACGCCTTTATCTACACTCTCTGGACTCGTTACCGTAATAATGGCACTGCGTAAGTTCGCTAACCCGTCCGCTCCGATTTCATTGCTTGAACGCATCGCTCCCGTTAAAACGATCGGGAATTTTCCATCTGTTGTTAACTCTAGGAAATACGCTGTTTCTTCTAATGTATCGGTACCGTGAGTCACCACCGCTCCGTCAAAACCTTCTTGTTGCGCTTTTAGGATTCGCTTTTGAACTTCCCACATTTTTTCCTCCGTCATATGTGGAGACGGAAGGTTAAATAGATCCTCTACGACTACACTTGCGATTGGGGCAAAAATTGTGTCGGAGTTTGTTAATGGGTTGGTGCTTGTTGGGGTTACGTTACCGGTTGAGCGGTCTTCACTCATGGCAATCGTACCACCGGTATTGATAACGATAATTTTCTTCATGGCGCTACTACTTTCTTTCATTTTCTCTTTACATAGGATACCACAAAATGGCGAAAGCTGACTATAAAATACGCACAAAAAGATGATACCTTCGAATCCTTGCGGATTATTTTTATAA
>JUUF01000479.1 GCA_001058355.1 Carnobacterium maltaromaticum | reverse complement strand
GCAATCTTATCAATCTCATCAATATAAATAATCCCTTTTTCAGCACGTTCAATATCATAATCTGTCGCTTGTAATAGTTTTAGAAGAATATTTTCAACATCCTCACCAACGTAACCAGCTTCAGTTAATGTAGTTGCATCTGCTATCGCAAATGGAACATTTAAAATACGCGCTAATGACTGAGCTAAATAAGTTTTACCAGACCCAGTTGGTCCAATTAAACAAATGTTGCTCTTTTGTAATTCAACGTCGTCATCTTCACTAAATAAGTGATTAATACGTTTATAGTGATTGTAAACCGCTACTGCTAATGATTTCTTTGCATGATCTTGACCAACGACGTAATCGTTTAATACCTTTAGGATTTCTTGAGGCTTTAATACCTCAATCATTTCATCCATTGTCATAGAAGAAAATTCTTCATCGATAATTTCTTTACATAAATCAACACATTCATTACAAATAAATACATCAGGACCAGCGATAATTTTCTTTACTTGTTCTTGTGATTTTCCACAAAATGAACATCTTACTTGTTTTGTTTCATCTTTATACAATCTGAAACCCCCATTCTTTTCCTGATTTCTCAATTTAAGAGTACCATAAGTCACTATATTCAACAAGAAATGTTGTTTCAAAAAGCGCCGGTCTCTAGCGAAACCGGCGCTTTTCTATTTAATTTTATAAAATTAAGCTTCTTTAGCAGAATCAGTAATTACAGCTAATGCTTTCTTCATTGAGATATCGTTTTTCAACATATCTACTGAAACAGCCGCACGAACTGCATCTTCTTCCATACCGTATTGAGCAGCTAATTCTTTCACTTCGTTAGCTACATCTTCATCAGTTGCTTCGATGCCTTCTTCTTTAACGATTTGTTCTAATACTAAGTTAGTCTTAGTACGAACGTCAGCGTCTTTTTCCATCATTTTGTGTAAATCAGCTTCTGTTGTACCAGTGATTTGGTAGTACATTTCAGGAGAGATTCCGTTACGACGCATATCGTTTAAGTAATGTTCCATTTGACGGTGAACTTCGTCATGAACCATTTCGTGTGGTAATTCAACGATTTCAGCGTTTTCTACTGCTTTACGTAAAGCTTCGTCTGCTACTGCTTCATCAGCAGCTGCTGCTTTAGCTTCTTCTAATTCTTTACGGAATTTTTCTTTTAATTCTGCCAATGTTTCAACTGAATCATCAACATCTTTAGCGAATTCATCTGTTAATTCAGGTAATTCTTTAGTTTTTACTTCGTGAACTTTAACTTTGAATACTGCTTCTTGACCTTTTAAGTTTTCAG
>JUUF01000478.1 GCA_001058355.1 Carnobacterium maltaromaticum | reverse complement strand
TACGAACCAAAGGTTCTAAAGTATTTTAATAGAAATTATTTCTGTACTTTCTTAAATTTCATTTGATAAACCAAATGAATTCCATTTTCTTTATAGACCTTCTCAGCAGTCATCGTAAGAATATCGCCATTGACCTCATAGTGATACGTAATTGGGACTTCTGTTGAAGAAATATAAAGTGGGAGAATTCCAAATAAATTTGGAACATCCGGGAAGACAATCGTTTTTGCGTTTGTGTCTAACACGCCACCTTCTTGTTTCCCTTTGAAGATATAGGTTTCATCATTATAAGTTCCAGATAAGTCTTGGGACTTTTTAAAATTTTTTTGGGCAACAGCGGCAACGACTTTCGCTGCTTCTGCCTTGTCCTTAGCGACATCTTTATGTGTTTCAGCAAAAAACTCGAAGTATTTATTCATATCTACAGTGTAGTTATAAGTCACCTTTGTTCCCTCGATGGTTAAAGTAGGAGAGACATCTTCAAAAGCCTCTGTTACTCTCAATCGGGTATACGCGTCCTTGTAAGTATATAAAAATGTACGTTCTAATGTATCTCTAAAGTCGATCGCTTGCCATTCACCTTCAAGAGCGACTGGTGCAGGAGCTTCAGTTGTGGTTTCAGCAGTTGTTTGTTGTTGCTGTTGTTCAGCGCATCCTGCAACAAATAGAAGAGTCAGAAGCGACATTGTCCATAGCGAAATTTTTTTCATCGTTTTCATCATTTCTCACTCCTTCTATTTAGACTCTTCCGTGTAGTTAAAGCGAAGACGCATCACAAGCTTCAAGCCTTTATCATTTTTGCCTTCAGCAGAAAGAGTCATTTGTTTTCCGTCCACAGAATACTGATATGTGATGGCCTCTAGTGGATTCGTATTAGGTCCTAAGATAATTTTGCTTAGGAATGTTGGAGTTTCTGGGAAAGTGATGGTGTGATTATCTGGATCAATGGTTCCAGTCAGCGTATAGTCATAAGCGTAGTTTGCTTCATCCACTGTAATCTTTGTATGTTGAAGCGTCGCTACATAGGCTTTAAAGTCTTCTGTTTTCTGTTGTACGTATGTTTTGAAATCAGGAGTCTTGAGACCTTTCCCTTTATATTGATCTTCGTAAATCTTGAGATAATCAAAACGATACTTCAATTCAACCGTCTTGTCTTTAATCGTCATTGTCATTTTGACACCATCTAAGTCATCCAACATATATGCAGCAGCGCGGCCCTCGATATTCGTTGCAAGGAAAACCTTTTGCAACGCCGATTGTTGTTCGGTCCATAACCATGTTCCTTGTTGGTCTTTAGTTAAATCTTGTGGAGCTTTAGGTCCTTGTTGTGTAGATGGCTGACAGCCTGCGATAAGTAGTAGGCTGGCAATCGCCAACAATCCTAACATCATCTTCTTAATTTTATTAAACATAAACGTGCCTCCTAAAGTTGGTTACCTTTATTCTAACATTAAATGGAATCATTATAAAGTGAATTTTTGAGCGAAGAATGAAGAAGAAAATGCGTCATAAAAAAAGGTTGGCACTCGTGCCAACCTTTTGTATTTCACTAGTTTACTTTATAGAAAAACTCTCTTGGGTCTCCTGAAGTACCTTGTCCAGCCCATATGCGATCAACACTTTGATTGGATGGGTCTTCACCTGGGCCCATTGTAAATTTCTTTCCAGCAGGCAATAAAATTATAGAATATCCACTTGTTCCTGTTGAAACCCCAATTGTAAATAAGTCTCGTTCAACTCTTGGAGTCCCTAGTTTTTCCGTGTCACTAACAAGACCGTTTTTATTAAAGGTTAAAGTGATACCATAACCATTTTTCCAAGTACCAGCGATACTTGAATAGTCCCCGTTTTTAATAGCATCTAAATCCATAGAGTTTTTATCATTTTTCTCTTTTGAGATTGTAGGACTATCTGATACAGGTTTCCACTGAAGTTCACGTAAATCAAATTCTTTAGGGAATTTCAGTGCCTCTTCAACTTTATTGGTTTCTGAAAGTTTTTCTAAATCTGTAGCATTTTTGTTCACTTTATACAATACAAACTCTTTATTTATAGGGGTGCTTAAAAATAATGAATTGTCTTGACGAATTGTAAGAGTAGTGCGCTCATGACCAACTTGTTCAAGACTATTACCTTTTTTAGTTAATCTAACCAATTTTCCAGAAGAATTAGAGTAAATATCTAATAGGGTGTATGAATTGTTATTATCCTTTAGAGCAATAAGAAGTTCAGGAGAACCATCATTGTTTAAGTCATATAAGCTATAAGAAATTCCTGAGAATCGTGCTTCAACTTCTCCTCTTGAATACGCTTGAAGAGAGGAAACATTTAAGTTCATGGTATTTGGATCTGTACCTGTAAGGACTTTTGAATAGTTTGTAATGATATCTTCATAAGATTTTGCTTCAGAAAAAGATTGTTGAGTAGTTTCAGAGGTACTAACTTCAGTAGTGCTAATACCAGTAGATGACTGTTCAGTATTATTTGTTTGTGACTGACAGGATACAAGAAATAGAGTAGAGAGAAGTAATGGTGATAATAATTTAAATTTCTGCATAGTATAAACTCCAAAATGTAATATTTTTATTCATTATATAAAAGTAACAGTAATAAGTCTATGTAATAAAAATATTTAGAAAAGGAGAGTTTTAACTAATAAGTAAATTTTTTAGAGAATTAAATAAAGCCTGAAAGAGATTCTTTCAGACTTTATTATTATAAGCGTTTATTTAGCTGCCTTATAGAAGTTGCGTAGACCAGTAACAATCCCTTCAACGAGTTTGTTTTCTTCTGTTTGTATTTCAGCAATTGTGTCTTGAACTGTTTCTGCATGAACTGTTTGAGTGGTTAGGAATAATAAAGTTGCACTTGCAACAGTAAATTTTTTCATGTATTTCATCATATCCTCCTAAGTAAAAATTTCCTATTCAGTGTAACAAAATACCAGGAGCGAGGGCAAACTAAATCATGCATTTCCGTGAAATCTTAATAATTAAATTTTTCAGGAATTGTAGGTACAGGAAGAGGGAGCAATGTGCTATAATCGTGAGTATGAAAACAACAGAACAACCAAACCAACCAAAACAACAAATCATTAAAGGAACCTTGATGACGCTCTTTGCCGGGATTGCCTGGGGGATGAGTGGCGCGTGTGGTCAATACTTGATGGCACACGGTATGGGCGTGCTTGCCTTGACCGACCTACGTCTCATTATCTCCGGAGTCTGCCTGCTCACGATGAGCTACGTGTTCACACGGGAGCAACTCGTCGCCTTCTTCAAGGAAAAGAAGAACTATGCTAAGATTACGCTTTTTGCGTTTATCGGGCTCTTCATGAACCAGTTTACGTACCTTGAGGCGATTCACCTCAGTAATGCCGGTACCGCGACTGTCTTGCAGTATCTCTGCCCAGTGATTATTCTGGTGTACATGTGCTTAAAAAATCGCACGGCACCAACCGTGTCTGAAGTGATGTCGATTGTCCTAGCAATTCTGGGAACGTTCATCATTGCCACACATGGGCAACTCAATCAACTGAGCGTCACGCCACTCGGGCTCTTCTGGGGGATTTTTAGCGGATTTACGTATGCCATCTACATCATGCTTCCGATTAAACTCATTCAAGAGTACGGGAGTCTAACCGTGATTGGAGTAGGGATGGTCATTGCAGGGGTGATTCTATTCCCGATGAGCGGCCTTACAACGCTGGACATCACATATAGCCCGGATATCATTGCTTCTCTCGTAGGAATTATCCTTATTGGAACGATTATCTCGTACACGATGTTTTTAAAAGGAACGAGCTATATCGGGCCGGTGAAGAGCAGTCTGATTGCCGCCGTCGAACCGATTTCTGCGGTATTCTTCGCCTTCCTCATCATGAACGAGCATTTCTTTGCGATTGACTTTGTCGGCATGGCGATGATTCTAGCTGCTGTTGTCTTGATTTCGGTGAAAGACTTAATCAAAGAACGTCGTAAAAAAGAACAAGGCGTTATTGAATAACAAAAACAAACCGCAATTGGAGCGAATCCTGTTGCGGTTTTTGATTGTTTTGAAAGAATGGAAGCCACTTGAAAATGAGACCGTTCTTTTTCAGTTTTTAATCTTTTTTTTAATAAATAAATTGTGCTATACTTGATTGCATCAATCAACAAAACGGAGGTCCTTTATTTGTCCTATTCACTCGAAATTTTACCAAGCTTATTACACGGAGCAGTGACGACATTAGAAGTGTTCGCACTCGTGCTCATCTTCTCGATTCCGCTGGGCATTCTCATTGCCTTTGCGATGCAACTGAAATGGAAGCCACTCAACTGGTTCATCCATATCTACATCTGGGTGATGCGTGGGACGCCTCTATTATTACAACTCATTTTTATTTATTACGTCTTGCCAAGTGTTGGTATTCGTCTAGACCGACTTCCAGCAGCGCTTATTGCCTTCACGCTCAACTATGCGGCGTACTTTGCGGAGATTTTCCGCGGGGGGATCGATACGATTCCAAAAGGGCAGTATGAAGCGGCGAAAGTGTTGAAATTCACGCCAGGAGCAACGATTCGCTATATCGTTCTTCCACAGGTGACGAAGATTGTTTTGCCAAGTGTCTTCAATGAAATCATGAGCCTTGTCAAAGATACGTCTCTTGTATACGCGCTTGGAATCTCAGACCTGATTCTAGCCAGCCGTACCGCAGCCAACCGTGATGCGAGCCTCGTTCCTATGTTTCTAGCAGGAGCGATTTACCTTATCGTTATCGGAATTGTGACGCTTGTGGCGAAACGCATTGAAAAGAAATTCAGTTATTATAAATAGGAGGACAAGCAGATGTTAGAATTACGCAATATTCATAAACGTTTCGGCGATAAACAAATCTTGTCCGATTTCAATTTAACCATTCACGAAGGGAAAATCTTGGCCATTGTTGGACCTTCAGGAGGCGGGAAAACAACCTTGCTTCGAATGCTAGCAGGCCTCGAAAAAATCGATTCTGGGGAAGTGTTCTATAACGGCAAATCATTAGCACTCGAAGAACTCACAAAGCGCCAACTGCTTGGATTCGTGTTCCAAGACTTCCAATTATTCCCACATTTATCCGTGTTAGAAAACTTAACGATTTCGCCTGTGAAGATGAACGGCATGTCCCAAGTTGAAGCCGACAAGAAGGCACGATCACTATTAGAACGCCTCGGCCTTGCAGGATTCGAGGACGCCTTCCCATATTCACTCTCAGGAGGGCAAAAACAACGGGTGGCCCTTGCCCGTGCGATGATGATTGATCCTGAAATCATCGGCTACGACGAACCAACGTCAGCGCTAGACCCAGCCCTTCGCTTAGAAGTAGAGAAGTTAATTCTCCAAAACAAAGAACTCGGAATGACGCAAATCGTTGTCACCCACGATTTAACCTTTGCGGAAAACATCGCGGACGAATTATTGACGTTTGAACCAAAATAGGAGGCCGCTATGAAGAAACGAAAAGGAATCCTAGGACTTTTGACGCTTGTAGGGATGGCGGTAATGAGTCTTGCAGGCTGCACGCAACTGGCAAGCAATCCAACAGTCGATAACTGGGATAAATACCAACAACAAAAGAGCATCACGGTCGGTTTCGATAATACCTTTGTTCCGATGGGATTCGAGGAGAAAAATGGCAACTATGCAGGCTTTGATATCGAACTCGCCAAGTACGTGTCGAAGAAATTGGGCATCACGGTTCACTTCCAGCCGATTGACTGGGATATGAAGGAGACCGAGTTGCAGAATGGCACGATTGACGCTATCTGGAATGGGTATTCAGCCACAGATGAACGCCGCGAGAAAGTCGCCTTCACGATTCCCTATATGCAAAATACGCAAGTCTTAGTCGTGAAGAAAACGAGTGGCATTCACTCAGTAGAAGATATGACAGGCAAAGTCCTTGGCGCACAAAACGGATCTTCAGGGATGTTGGATTTTGAAGAACATCCAGAAGTGTTGAAGAACCGTGTCAAAGGCGGAGACGCCGACCAATACCAAAGCGTGAACGAAGCTATTATCGACTTGAGGAATGACCGTATCGACGCCTTGCTGATCGACCGTGTCTATGCGGACTACTACCTTACAACAGAAGGCATCGCTGACGAGTACGACACCATTCCTTCAGGATTCGAGAGTGAATCCTTTGCGGTAGGGGTACGGCCTGCCGACAAGAAGCTACTCGAAGCGATAAACCAAGCCTTCAAGGAACTCTATCAAGAGGGCATCTTCCAACAAATTAGCCAGAAATGGTTTGGGGAGGATGTCGCAACGCCGGAAGTAAAAGGACAAGAATAACCTTTGAAACGAAAACCATCGCTGGACGGAAGGCACGCCTTCTGGAAGGCGATTTTTTGTGCAAAAAAAGCCACTCCGAGGAGTGACTGGATACTGCTAGTTAGTCTTCAATTAATTCATCGACAGAAGTAGTGGAGTGTTGAAGCTTTCCAGAAAGAATGTCGCGTGCTTCTTGAAGGGCCAGTTCAGTTTCGTGATTATAACGAGTCTGATCAACTGGAAAAGGGAATCCTCCATGTAGGATGGTTGCCTCTAAAAAGAGAGTGATTGCTTCTTCTAGAGTCAACCCCAAGCTAGAAAATAGAGCTTCTGCTTGTTCTTTTAGACTGGAGTCAATTTGTAGCGTATAGATTTCAGACTTTGCCATCTGAACACCTCCTAGATTTCTTTGATACTATCGTATTGAAAATAGAAGTGAATTGCAAAATAAAAGGAGAACATTTCTAGAAAACAAACAAGGTTAGGAATAAAACTTAAAACAATAGAAAATAAGATTGATAAAACGGTTTCAAAAAGGTACACTGGAGATGTAGAAAAGTTCAAAGAAGGGAGAGAAAACCATGAAAAAATTAGAAGGGAAAGTAGCACTCATCACTGGAGCAGCCGTTGGACTCGGAAAGGGAATCGCAACGGTCTATGCAAAATACGGCGCTAAGATGTGCCTTGTCGACTTATTACCAGAAGTCGAAGAAACGGCGAAAGAATTAAGAGAAACTTACGGCGCACAAATCGTGACTTATGTCGGAGACGTATCAAACAAAGACCATATGAAAGAAGCAGCTAAGAAGGCAAAAGACGCCTTCGGGGAAGTGAATGTGGCTTGTTGCAACGCTGGGGTTTGTCGCTTAGCTCCATTTGAAGAAATGAGCGATGAAATGCGCGACTTCCATATCGATGTGAATATCAAAGGCGTATGGAATAGCTGTCAGGCGGTTATCCCATATATGCTCGAACAAGGCGGTGGTAGTATCGTCATTGCGTCATCCGTCACAGGAGATATCGTGGCCGATGCCGGAGAAGCAGCCTACGCCATGACAAAAGCAGCGCTCGTGGGCTTAACAAAATGCTTGGCTGTGGAATACGCAGACCGTCATATCCGCGTGAACTGCTCACAACTCGGATATGCACGTACACCAATGGTTGAAAAGATGGCGATTGAATCGAACCCAGATAACCCAGAAAGTGCCATCCAAGACATCGCAGTAGGCGTGCCAATGAAACGCTTGGCAGACCCACTCGAAGTCGGCGAACTCTTTGCGTTCCTAGGAAGTGACGAAGCCAGCTACCTCACAGGAAGCCAAATCGTCATCGACGGCGGCAGCACCTTACCAGAAACCATGAGCATGGGAACGAATTAGTATTATCTATAGTGTAGTAAGTAAAAACAGTTGAAGTAAAGGCACTGACCCCCGTAA
>JUUF01000477.1 GCA_001058355.1 Carnobacterium maltaromaticum | reverse complement strand
TAAGCCCCAAGATTGTTCAAGAATAGGTCTTACTGTTCCGGCGGTAGCCTCTGTTCCTTCCAGTAAAACGTCATATACTTTTTCGCCTCTTTGGAAAACCCATTGGAACAAGTATTTGCCATCTTTCAATTGAATTTTAATTAGGAAAGCATCCTCGCGAGCAAACTCTGTCTTTTCCTTTTGCGTTTTTTCGACTTTAGGATTGTATTGCCAGCCTTCATACAAACGGTTAGCTAGTAACTCAGCCCCGAAAGTTTCTCCAGCATTCACGTGTAATTGGTCTTTGCCGTACCCATTAATCGTAATCATGTTGTATGAATCTTTTGAAGCATATTGGAATTGAGGGCCACCGTTTGGGTCTTTGTATGCTACCCAGTTTTTAGGAACGTTGAAATAACCAACATCTTCACGTCCGACACGTTGAGTATCTGCAAGAGATACTTCTTTAACTTCAGCAGTTCCAGCCGTTGTTGTAGAAGTGGTTGTAGTGGTTACAGTTGTAGTTGCTTCAGTTG
>JUUF01000476.1 GCA_001058355.1 Carnobacterium maltaromaticum | reverse complement strand
AGGCTCAGTAGGTGAGAGACCAGGGCTCGAACCGATACAGCTATTACAAACACTATGAAGATATCCGATAAAGGCATGTAGTGTAAGACTATTCAATTCTTTTCATTCGTACACCGAAGGTGATTACAAGCAGTTTATTAGTTGGTTAACTTTTTCATAAACCAAACCACTTTTGAATCAGCGTTACGCGAACTATGGTATACTATAGAAGACTAAAGAAAGAAAGGTTGAGAAACCATGAAAAGACCAATCGGGTTTATCGATTCGGGCGTTGGCGGTCTTACCGTCCTCAAAGAAGCCCTCAAACAATTACCAAACGAATCCATGATTTTCCTCGGCGATTCAGCACGTTGCCCATACGGCACACGACCAGTTGAAGAAATCCGCCAATACACATTAGAAATGGTGCAATTTTTACTAGAAAAAAATATTAAAATGCTTGTGATTGCGTGTAATACCGCGACTGCAGTGGTTCTAGAAGAATTACAAAACACATTAACGATTCCAGTCGTTGGAGTGATTCAGCCAGGTAGCCTTGCAGCCATCAAGCAAACGAAGAATGACCGCATCGGTGTTCTTGGAACAAATGCAACCATTGCAAGTAAAGTTTATCCAAAGACGATGCATGACAAAAATAAAGATATTGAAGTCTTTGATATTGCTTGTCCGAAATTTGTACCGATTGTTGAAAGTAATCAATCGGATACCAAAGAAGCAGAAGAAGTGGTTCGTGAAATCTTGCGTCCTCTTGAAGGGACAGAGGTCGATACAGTGATTCTAGGCTGTACGCATTATCCATTGCTTCGTCAAACGATTCAAAAAGTCGTAGGAGATGGCGTCACATTAATTGACTCAGGAACAGAAACCGTTTCAAGCGTGAGTGCGTTATTAGATTATTGCAAATTAAGTGAAACGCCTGAAACGAATCCTGAACCAACTCTTGAAATTTATACAACTGGAGAAGCAAGCCTCTTTGAAGAAATTGCTGAAAACTGGTTGAATCGAACAGGTCTTAAGGTGAAAAAAGTGACACTTAAAGAAGAAGTAAAACCCGTCGAATTGAAAAAAGAAATCGTGATTGCGACGAATAATGTTGGGAAAGCTAAAGAGTTTGCGGAGATTTTTGAGCCAAAAGGATACTCTGTAAAGACACTGCGAGATTTTCCAGAATTAGAAGAAGTCGAAGAGACAGGAAAAACCTTCGAAGAAAATGCACGTTTAAAGGCTGAGACGATTGCGAATGAGCTTCAAACAATCGTATTAGCGGATGACTCTGGCCTCTGCGTGGACGCGTTAGACGGTCAACCAGGAGTGTATTCAGCACGATTTGCTGGCGAACCAAAGAGCGATGCGGCTAATAATGCAAAGCTTTTATCAGAACTTGGCGGACTCGTTGGAGAAGAGCGCTCGGCTCATTTCACTTGTTGCTTAGTGCTAGCAGCACCAAATAGTGAATCACTCGTTGTTCAAGCAGAATGCCCAGGTCAAATCGCGACACTTCCAGCTGGGGATAGCGGATTTGGATACGATCCATTATTTGTTGTGCCTGAGTATGGTAAGACTTTTGCGGAACTAGGAATGGATATTAAAAATAAAATTAGCCACCGTGCGAAAGCCATCGAATTGCTTGTTAGCCAGTGGGAAAAATGGACTCATGAGTTAAATCAAACGGAGGAATCATTATGAAAATTGTCGTTGTCAGTGATAACCATGGACAAGAATTAACATTAAAGAGAATCTTCGACCACTATGCAGGAAGTGATGTGACATTCGTGCATACGGGAGATTCAGAATTTCCTTATAAGGATGAACGGCTTTCGCATTGTATTCGTGTAACAGGGAACTGCGATTACGATCCAGAATATCCACGTTCTGAAGTGTTTACGCTAGAAGGCATTAATTTCTTTGTAGCGCATGGTCACTTCGAATATGTGAACACAGGTCGTGAGTATTTAGCCAATGCGGCTAAAGAAATGGGCGCGCGTGTCGCATTTTACGGACATACGCATAAACTAAATGCAGAGAATGTTAACGGGGTGCTTTGCATTAATTCAGGGTCAACGAATTATCCTCGTGGTAGCTATGAGGTGACACCGTCGTATGCTGTGCTAGATATTCTTTCGAAAGACAAATTACGTTTAACGTATTACACAACGAAACATGAAGTATTAGATGGCCTCGTTTTAGACTATACGTGGTCTGATGAGGGAGGGTATACGCTTGATTCATAAACGAATCCAGGAGTTGTTACTTGAAGACCGTGATAAGCTCTTTATCGATGCGGAAAAAGTAGCCATTCTTCAAGAGAATCATACATTGGAACACGCGATGCTTGTGTTGACGAATGTGCGTTATTCACTCATTCCTGTATTGAATAAGGAAAATAAAATTGTAGGTCTGATTTCACTAGCGATGATTTTACATAAAATCACTGGTGTGGAACAAATTCATATGAATCAATTAGGAAAATATAAAGTGCGCGATGTGATGCGTACGGAGTTTCCGATTATTCATCAGGATACGCAAGTGGAAGATGTGTTAAATGAGCTTGTGGATGAGAGTTTTATTTGTATTGGGAATGATGAGGATGAGTTTGTGGGGATTGTGACGAGGAAGGAGCTTTTAAAGCGCATCAACTTCATGGTACATGAACTCACCCGCAAATATGATTTTGTGGAAAAAGAAAATAGTAAATAAACCAATTACTTTAGAGTCCTTTGGATATTCAGATAGTAATCATTGTAGCTGTATCGGACTGAGCCTTACGTCTCAGTTCCTATCGAGCCTCAAACTGGCGCTAGAAAATAAATTTTCAAG
>JUUF01000475.1 GCA_001058355.1 Carnobacterium maltaromaticum | reverse complement strand
CCAAGGCTTTTTGCGTATAATATATGCCCCCTGCATGAATTTGTAAGAACTTTTCATATTGAAAATAAACAAAAATGTTGAAATATAGCTGATTTTAGGGAAATACTTTTAGGTATTTTCAATGTCAGGATTTAAAAATGGGGCAAAAGTGGGGCAAAAACAAATTAACGAAAAAAATATCGAGTTCGTGCATCAAGTAAATGATAAATTGCAAGAATAAGTGCAACATTTACTCGAACTCATCCTCTAGAGCTTCACTAGCAGTTCTGTAAGCTAAACATTTTCGTGGTCGGTGATTGATATCATATAAAGCCTTGGTTCCCAAAGCTTTTTTATGTTATAAACTCATTAAAAGAACCCCCAGTTAGATTTGGAATATTTTTTATTCTGTGTCATATAAAAATAAATAAAATGAGTGGCTATAGCTAGAGCTAAAATGGTTGTTATACTCACTACTATTATAGGATTAGAAGCAAAGATTAAAGAGAGAATCAAGGCAGCCAGATAGAGTGTCGCTTGGACACAGTAGTAACTTTTCGAATAGCGAAGATAGTGTTTGTTATGGGGCCCATTTACTAGGACAGCAGCTTGAAAGAGGCCAAATCCGATATAAGAGAAGCTGGTTGCAAAGAGACGATTAGCTTCAGGATTCAGAAGAAAACTCATCGATACAGTCATCATCATAAGCCCAATGAAAATAGGATAGTGACTGTAAATTAGAAATAGTCCCTTTTGATTAGATTTTTGATCAATAGCATGGTCGAATTGACCAAAATAAAACAAGAACAGAGAAATCATAATTATGAAATAAAGAACCGAATAAATCGAGAAATTCTCGATTGTAAAGAAGTTAGCTAGCCCCATAATCATCTCTCCAAACGTAATAATGACAAGAAGGGAGATGCGCTCGATTAAATGGGGGAGATTTACCTGGTAATGCTTATCTTTACTAAGCAAGATAATTGGCATAATAAATGTTAGCAGAATACTAGCAAATAAGATAGAGACCCCAACGTAAATAGGAAGAAGAGCTGCTAGATAGACTCCTAAACTTCCTAGACCTGTTATCCATAGAAAACCTTTGATACTTTCCCGATTAGCATTATCGGTTGATTTTCTAAAAAATTCAACCAAATATTGTAAAAATAAGGTAAAGGTTAATGTACCAATAGCCCAACAGAGATAATGAAAATATTGTTGCCAATCAGGTCCCATCATATCGGCTATAAAGAGTAAAAGTCCCATTTTGATAAACATGATTACCATGTTAAATAAAGAGTTCTTTCCATAGCGATTGGTATAAAGGGTTTGAATCATCCAGGAATCGGTGAGAACCAAGACAGCTATGAAAAAATCAAGGAAAGAATTCCAAGTCAAAATACCGTTATGAAGATGGTCAATTAAAGTAGTTACTTTTGAAATTGCAAAAACAAAAACTAGGTCATAAAAAAGTTCTGAAAATTCTACACGTTTATGTTTAATAAGAGTTGTCATATTAATACCTTTCTACTTTAGAAATACAATTCATTATAACAGAAAATGGTAATGAGAGAAAAAGGTTATGCTTAAATAATTTCATGTGGCGCGAATTGTCAAAATCTTTTTTCTCTCATTTTTTAGTGCTAAGACTACACAAAAAGCCTTAGAAAACCAAGGCTTTTTGCG
>JUUF01000474.1 GCA_001058355.1 Carnobacterium maltaromaticum | reverse complement strand
CGTATGATTCTTCGTAATCTTAATGAGTGCTTTTATAACTCTTTTTAACAAAATTAAGATAAAAATAGATAAAGCAAAAAGCCATCATTTCTGATGGCTTTTTGCTTACTAATTATTCATTTTCTTCGTCAACTAATTGTTGCGCAAAGTCTTTCATGTTGCCTTTGATAGCTTCATCTGAAAGGGATGCAGTTGGATTTTCTGTTGCTACTGATTCAGTCGATGAGTCAGTGGTTTCAGATCCTTCTTCTGTTTCTTCTTCGCGGTCTACAATCGCTAATGAACTTACAATCGCATCTTGATCGAGACGCATCATACGAACTCCAAGTGCTCCACGGCCTGTTTGAGACACGTCTTCGGCATGGAATCTGATGATAACCCCTTTATTCGTCATGATGAGTAAGTCTTCGTCTCCAGTTACAGTACGTAGGCAGACAAGTGGTCCATTTTTCTCAGTAATACGAAGTGTACGAACCCCTTTTACGCCACGGCCTTTCAATGCGTATTCGCTCGCAGCTGTACGTTTTCCGTAACCTTTTTCGCTGACTACTAATACTTCACGGTCTGGCGTTAAAATATCCATTCCGATGACATAGTCGCCTTCACGTAGAGAAACCCCACGAACACCTGAAGCGGTACGACCCATCGCACGAACTTTATCTTCATGGAAGCTTACAGCGTTACCGTGATAAGTTCCGAGGATGATGCCATCATTTCCGCTTGTGACTACTACACGAATCAATTCATCATCTTCGCGTAATTGGATGGCACGTAGACCATTTGTACGGATATTCTTGAATTCTGATAGACGAACACGTTTTACCGTTCCACGTAATGTTGTGAAGAACAAGTAACGTTCTGATTCATCTGATTCTGGAACACTGATAATCGCTTGGATTTTCTCAGCTGAATCAATGTTTAATAAGTTGATAACTGGTAATCCTTTTGCTGTACGACTATATTCAGGAATTTCATACCCTTTTGCTTGGTACACTTTTCCTGTATTCGTAAAGAAGAGGAGTGAATCGTGTGTAGAACATGAAATCATGTTTTCCACGTAATCATCATCATGGACGCTCATACCTTGAACCCCACGTCCTCCACGGCGTTGTGCCTTGAATTCAGTGTTGGCAAGACGTTTGATATATCCATTCTTCGTTAATGTAATCACGACATCTTCTTGTTCGATTAAATCTTCATCTTCAAGGCTTAATGCTTCTCCGACTAATAATTCTGTACGACGAGGATTGTCGAAACGTTGTTGAATTTCAAGAAGCTCTTGTTCGATGATTTCGTAACGAAGTTCTTCGCTCGCTAATACTTTTTCTAAGTATTGAATTGTAGCTTGTAATTCGTTGTATTCTGCATCGATTTTCTCGCGTTCTAATCCTGTTAAACGAACCATACGCATATCAAGAATCGCTTGTGCTTGTTTATCGCTTAAGCCATATTCATTCATGAAGCGTTCTTTAGCGATATCTCCACTTGCTGAACTTCTTAAGATGGCTACAATCGCATCGATATGGTCTAAGGCGATTTGTAACCCTTCTAAAATATGAGCGCGGTCTTCCGCTTTTTTCTTATCGAATAAGCTACGACGACGTACCACTTCTTCTTGGTGGTCTAAGTAGTGGCGTAAAATTTCTTTTAAGCTCAATACTTTTGGCTCTTGATTTACAATCGCAAGCATGTTGAAGCCGAAGTTTGATTGTAATGGTGTTAATTTGTATAAATTATTTAATACAACGGATGCTGAAACATCACGACGTACTTCAATCACAACACGCATACCGACACGGTCAGATTCATCGTTTAAGTAAGTAATTCCTTCGATTTTCTTCTCGTGGTGTAATTGAGCGATACGTTCTACTAAACGCGCTTTATTTACCATATATGGTAATTCAGTGATGATGATGCGTTCTTTTCCGTTTTTCAATTCTTCGATTTGTACGCGTCCACGAACTGTAATCGATCCGCGTCCTGTTTCGTACGCACGACGAATTCCAGATTTACCTAAGACAAGTCCTCCAGTTGGGAAGTCAGGTCCAGGGAGAGCTTCCATCAATTCAGTAGTTGTGACATCAGGGTTCTTCATTAATAAGTGAAGAGCAGAGATGACTTCCGCCAAGTTATGTGGTGGAATATTTGTTGCCATCCCTACGGCAATCCCTGTTGCACCGTTTACTAATAAGTTTGGAATACGTGCTGGTAATACTTCCGGTTCACGTTCTGTTGAATCGTAGTTGTCACGGAAATTAATCGTATCTTTGTTAATATCGCGAAGCATTTCAAGAGCAATTTTACTCATACGAGCCTCTGTATAACGCATCGCAGC
>JUUF01000473.1 GCA_001058355.1 Carnobacterium maltaromaticum | reverse complement strand
ATCAAAGAATTGTTTGTGGATAACGAGGTGTAAGAATGAAAACAATTAACGAAATAAAAGATGATGATTTAGTTTTTAACGAACAAACCCATTCTCAAATATATGTATCCGATTTAAAACATGAATGGAATTCGTTAAATGAAAATGAAAGAAGTGGTTGGCGGACTCTAAAAGAAAGAAGAAATAAATTATCTGCTGAGTCTGTATTGGATTGGATATATGAATATATGGAACAAGACGGGTATGAAGATATGTTTGTTCATTTATGGGATGGCACGTCTGAAGAATTTAAACAAAGATTTCAAAAAATACTTGATGAAATTTGTGATTTCCCAAGTGCGATGATTTTAGATGTTGATGAAACTATCAATCCATTTGTGGATTTAGAGGAGGAATAATAATGGAATTAATTGTATTTTTAAAAAATGGTAACACTCTAAAATTTGAAAATGTATCAAACGTAAGATTTAGCACGAACTTCTTTACGGTATTGTGCTTCGATTACGTGAGCGCATCGAACCACAAAAAGAAAAGTGCAGCATTCAATTATGTACACTTAGCAGGGGTATCATTTGAGGAGGAATTAGTAGATGTTGACAGTTTATTCAAAGCCTAAATGTATGCAATGCGAGATGACGAAGATGTGGTTGACTCAGAATAAAATACACTTCGAGACAGTGGACACAGAATCAAATCCAGAAGCGTTGGAGTTATTGAGTCATTATGGATGGCAAACTCTTCCAGTGGTGGCTATCGATGATGAAATAAGCGACAATTCTAAATCTTGGAGCGGTTTTCAAATCGATAAGTTAGAAAGTTTGATAGGATGATTATTTGGGCGTTATTTGATAGCGGGAATGGTTGCTATTATCAAAGTGTGAAGGAACTGAATGAGGGGGGGCAAGAGATGACAATCTATTCTGTGGGATTGGATATTGAAAATAAAAATAGTCATTTTATTAATTTAAACCTAGCAGATTATTCGTATCTGTTTGGTGATAATAAAATGTACGACACGTTAGATAGATTGCCTAAACCCGATTTAATTATTGCTAGTCCACCTTGCGAATCGTGGAGTGTAGCATCGGCTATGGATAGGGGGAACGCTTGTTGGAAACAAGAACGGGCAGACGATTGCTTATTTGACCCACAAACGCCTCTTAGTCCGTTTACAATCAGGGACTTCAACGACTATGAGCGATATCAATTTAAACCGGAAAGACAAATCGTCAAACGAATCAATGGTGAATTGTGTACTCACAACTTGATTCAAATCATTAAACGATACAATCCGAAGTATTATGTCATTGAGAACCCAGCAAACTCGAAGATATGGGACTATATCGATAGAGTCCTGGGGTTTAAAATCCCGTATGACAATTTAGCTCATTACAATCAATATGATGGATATCCAATTCAAAAACCTACAAGATTCAAATCCAATATTGAACTCAAATTAAAAACGGGAAATAAGCCAAGTGACATCAACTTCGAGCAAATGAGAGGATATAACAATCGCTCGAACATCCCTATCAGTTTAGTGAAGAGTATCTTCAGTCAAATTATTGAAATGGAGGGATTGAATGAAAGATAAGAAAATTGCTGAGATTCGATTCAGAGAGTATCCCTATTATGAACGAGAAATCACATCGAGAAAATTTGATTTGTTATGCCACAAAGAAGAGGATGTGAACGCATGGATTCGTGCAAAGGGAACGAATTCGAAAGCAGCGGAAAACGAGCTCATTCGATTCGAGAGTGACAAATATATTCAAAACCGTCTCTTTTGGAAGAAGTGTGTGGAAGAAACTCTCGAAGAGCTTGATGAAAAACAAAAAGAATTTGTCACAGAATACTACTTTGACGATGTATACGACTATCGATCTCTTGCAAAGAAACACTTCACGAATCGAAATGTCATCATGAATGCTTGCAATCTAGCGTGTGAGATTTTGCTTGTAAAATTAGGAGAAAAGTTTTAGTGACAGAAAACGGTGTTTGTCACGAGAAAAACGTGATATATTATTAGTGTGGAAAATTGTAAAAAGAGATATTCTTTTTTCTCGTGGTTTAGAATCCTTTATTTTTATTTTTACCTATTAAGTGATGAGCTTAATAGGTTTTTTATTTAAAAGTGCATGAGTCGTTTCAAACGGCTCTTTTTTTATACATTCATTAGGAGGTGGTTCAGTGAGTGAGTAAATTAACAACAAAACAAGAGTTATTTGTTCAGAATCTCGTTGCTGGACAATCTCAAAGGCAAGCGTATAGAAGTGCTTATCCGTCAGCTAAAAAATGGAAAGATAATGTCGTTGATAATAAAGCTAGCGAATTGCTAAAGAATGGTGAGGTTTCGGTTAGGTATCGTGAACTACTAAAACAATTCTCAAACATGGCTCTTTGGTCTAGGGAACAGGCTTTTAACGAGTACGAATGGTTGAAGAATCAAGCAAAGGAAGATATTAAATTGCAAGGTGTTCGACAAGCTAATTCAAATGCTTTTGTGAACGCTCTTGAAGGCATGAATAAAATGGCGGTCGTTGGGGATGAATTAGTAAATGAGAAACTTCAACAAGAAATCGAAGTCCTTAAATCGAAAGTAACGAAGATGGACGAAAGCAACGAATCGAAAGTTGCTGAATATTTGAATAAGTTAGGAGATGAACTGGATGAGTTTGCTTGATGTATACACTCCTAAACAAATTCAAGTTGCAAAACGCCTTCGTGCTTCTGATTGGTTTATCTGTGTACTGCATGGTGCTAAACGTTCTGGTAAGACAGTATTAAACAATGATGTGTTCCTGCAAGAGTTAGTTCGTGTTCGTAAGATCGCGAATGAATTAGGCATTGCAGAACCTCAATATATCCTAGCTGGAGTATCAAGCCGTACCATTCAAAACAACGTATTGCAAGAACTGTATAACCGATACGGCATGGAATTCAAAGTCGATAAGCACAACAGTTTTAGACTGTTTGGAGTTAAAATCATCCAGGCATACACTGGAACGATTTCAGGACTTGGGAATATTCGAGGGATGACAGCATTTGGGGCGTATGTCAACGAAGCGTCACTTGCTAAAGAGCAAGTCTTTAAAGAAATTGTTTCACGCTGCTCTGGTGAAGGAGCTAGGATTGTGGCGGATACAAATCCCGACAATCCTAATCACTGGCTTAAACGTGATTATATCGATAACAAAAGTGATAACATCATCAACGAGCATTTTAAGTTAGATGATAATACTTTCTTATCGAAGAGATATCGTGAGAGCATCAAGAAAGCTACTCCTTCAGGAGTGTTTTGGGATAGAGATATTGAGGGTCTTTGGGTCATCGGTCAAGGTGCTGTGTATAAAGACTTCAACCGTGAAGTTCATTATGTGGACGATGTTCCTTATGATGAAATCAACAACTATTTCGTTGGTGTCGACTGGGGTTACGAACACTATGGCGCGATGGTAGTCATTGGAGAAACGGATGACGGGACCTGGTATTTAGTAGATGGTTGTGCTGCAAAGCATAAAGACATTGATTTTTGGGCGTTGAAAGCGAGAGAATACGCTGATAAATACGGTGAAAACATTCCGTTCTATTGCGATTCTGCACGTCCAGAACATGTAAACAGATTGTGGAATGATGGATTGAACGCATTTAATGCTGATAAATCTATCCTGTCTGGAATTGAAGTTGTGGCGAAAGGCTTCAAGACGAATAAATTATTCGTTTTAAGAAACGCTATTCCTCGCTTCGATGAAGAAGTGTATCAGTATGCGTGGGATGAAAAAACAGGATTGCCTGTTAAGGTATTTGATGACGTTATGGATGCACTTCGTTATGCATTGTATTCAAACGTTACGAGAAGAAATGGATTTGTGGGGTGATTGAAATAAAAATCGAAGAAATTATGAGTAAAGATTATGAGATTGCTGCTAAAGCAATTGATACGGCTATCAAAGAGCAAATAGGAAAAGAATCCTATTCATCAGCTCAGACGGCTAACCGATATTATGAAAGTGATCATGATATTAAGAACAACCGCATCTTCTATTTGGATGATAACGGTGTTCTGAAAGAAGATAAGTATGCAACGAATGTTCAGATTCCGCATAGCTTCTTCACTGAATTGGTAGACCAAAAAGTGAACTACTTGATGAGTAATCCAGTTCGATTTGAAGTGAAAGAAAATGACGAGCTGCAACGATTGATTGATGAATATGTTGATGAAGACTTCCAATTATTCGTTTCAGAGTTATTAGAAGATGTATCTATCAGCGGTGCGACTTATGCGTATATGAGAACGAACGCGGATGACAAGCTATGTTTCCAAGTGTCAAGATTCTTGAAGACATTCATGGTATATGACGAAACATACGATGAAGTCGCAGTTATTCGTTATTACAAGAAACAAATGCAAGTCGAAAACAAGCTGCTAGATGTAATGTTTGCAGAACGCTGGACGGATGAGAATGTGACGTACTTCAAAACGGACCGCAATGGCAAATTGATTTTTGACAAAGACCGTCCGAAGAACCCTAAACCTCATGTGGTTGCAAAAGCGGATAACGGAACGTATTTAACACGTACTTATGGACGCATTCCGTTTTACAAATTATCGAATAACCATAGTGAGAAATCGGATTTAGCACCAATCAAGGCGCTAATTGATGATTACGATTTGATGGCTTGTTTCTTATCTAACAATTTAATGGACTATGACAAACCGATTTATGTTGTGTCTGGATTCCGTGGAACAAATCTATCAGAATTGCGCCAAAACATCAAAGCACGCGGAATTGTGAACGTGGGTAATCCAGACAATAAAGGGAACGTTGATTTGAAGACGTTCAACATTCCTTTTGAAGCACGTAAAGCGAAACTGGAAATCGACAAAGAAGCCATTTACAAATTCGGTATGGGATTTGACAATTCTCAAACTGGAGACGGTAACGTAACGAATGTGGTGATTAAATCACGATATACGCTTCTTGAAATGAAGTGCCGTAAAGTAGAGATTCGCTTACGTTCTCTACTCAAGTGGGCACTGCATGCAATCATTGACGATATCAACCGATTGAATCAAACGAATTACTCAACAGAAGGAATTCAGATTCTGATTGAACCAGAAATGATTGTAAATGAATCGGACATCGCAAACGTCGAGAAGTTAGAAGCAGAAACGAAGCAAACGCTTATCAATGCTATTGTGTCAAGTGCTCCATACTTAGGAGAAGATACAGTTATTGATATGATTTGCAAGCAATGGGACTTAGATGTTGAAGAGGTTCGCAAAGCTATTGAAGCAGATTCAGAAGTAGGTGATAACGATGAATCAGTGGGAACAGGAACTGCAGAGGTTGGAGAAGATTCAAGACCTGAAGATGAATAGAGAATTGTATCATATTTACTCTGATACGTTGAAAGACGTTAAGAGTAAATTGAAAGCATATCTCGAAGAGTATGAGGATTTACCTTATTGGAAACAACAACAAACTGGTAGGTTAAAACAATTGACAGACGAGATTGTTGAAAAACTCCAAGAAGTATATCCTCAAACTAAAACCGTAATCGAGAATTTCAAACAAGAACAATTTGAAACGGGTTATTACGGTGGTTACTACACTGTGGAAGAATCGCAGCAAGCAGATTTGCCGATAGCGTTTCTTCCAGATGATGTCATTAGGTCAGCGGTAAGACGTCCAGTTGCTAGTAAGACGTTATCTGAGCGCTTGTATAAAGCACGAAATAGATTAGCGAATCGTTCCCAGGGTGCAATCACCTCTGGAATTTTGCAAGGGCATGGATACGCTGAAATAGCCAGTGTGATTTCAAGTAACTCAGAAGCGAATTACAGGCAAGCATTGCGAATCGCACGCACTGAAGGTGGACGAATGCGAACGCAAGCAAGGCAGAATTCGTATGAAGAGATGGAAAAGGTAGGCTGTGACTTACAAAAGCAATGGCTTGCTGCATTAGACAGAAAGACTCGTAAATCCCATGGTCACTTAGATGGTCAAAGAGTGAAGATTGATGAGTTTTTTGTGTCTGATGGGTTTAAGGCAATCGGGCCAAGATGTTTCGGTGTCGCTGGTATGGATATCAATTGCCGTTGCACTACTATCACAATCGTCGATGGAATCAATCCAGATTATCGAAGAGATAATGAGACCGGAGAAAAGATATCGTTTAGAACGTATGATCAGTGGAAAAAAGACATTGATGAACGTCGCTTTTTGATGTCCGATGATGATGACTACATGAAAGCAAAGAACATGAAGGCACATCAATTAGGCAGCAAACGAACTATTAAAGATGAACAAATCAGCTTTAAAGGTCGTAAGGTAATAACTTCAAACCA
>JUUF01000472.1 GCA_001058355.1 Carnobacterium maltaromaticum | reverse complement strand
CGTTGTTTTTGTCCACCAGAGAAGTTTGAACCACCTTGTTCTACACGAGTGTCATAACCATCTGGCATTTCCATAATGAAGTCATGCGCTTGTGCATGTTTGGCCGCTTGAATCATCTCTTCTTCTGTGGCATCTGGATTTCCCCATAAGAGGTTCTCACGAATTGTTCCAGAGAATAACGTATTCTTTTGTAATACCATCGATACGTTTTGACGAAGGTCTGCGAAACGATACTCGCGTACATCATGACCGCCCACACGAACAGTTCCTGCTGTAGTGTCATAAAGTCGAGGAATCAATTGTACAAGAGAAGATTTTCCTGAACCAGTTGGCCCGATAATCCCGAACACTTCACCTGGTTTAATTTTGAAGTTGATGTCGCTAAGCACTTCTTCGTCTTGTTGTTTTCCGTATGAGAAATGAACATGATCAAATTCCACTTCACCGTAAACTTTATCAACTGTAATTGGAAATTCAGGTTCTTCCACATCGATGTTTGTATCTAACACTTCGAAGATACGGTCCATTGATGCTTTTGTCATTGTCAACATGACGAATACGAATGAAATCATCATGAGTGACATCAAGATTTGTGTGATATAAGAAATGAAACTGATAAGGTCCCCTGTTGTCATCGTTCCACTAATAACGAGTCCACCACCGAACCACATCACCGCAATCGTTACCGCATAAACCGTTAATTGCATGATTGGGTTGTTCCACATTACGACATACATCGCATGTAAGGCACGTTCTCTAAATGTAGAGTTTTCTTTACCGAATTTTTTCTTCTCGAACGTTTCACGTACGAATGATTTTACAACGCGAATTCCGATAAAGTTTTCTTGTAATGTACGGTTGATACCGTCTGTTGCTTGTTGTAATTTTCTAAAGCGAGGAAAGGCTGTAGAAATGATGAGTGCTAATGAGAGCACTAAGATTGGAACTGCAACCATGAAGACAAGTGATAATTGTGCGTTGATGCTTACCGCAAAGAAGATGGCGAAGATAAACATCATAGGCGCACGCGCTAAAATACGCATCGTCATAATGGCTGTATTTTGAATGTTATTAACGTCACTCGTCATACGCGTAATTAAGGAAGCATTTGAGAAGTGATCGATGTTCTTAAAGGAGAAAGCTTGAATCTTCTTCATCTCAGCAGAACGTAATTCTGCGGCTACCCCAGTACCGGCAATCGATGCAAATTTCGCACCAAGGACACCGGCTGAAAGAGACACAATCGCAACTAGAACCATAATCAATCCTTGTTGCACAA
>JUUF01000471.1 GCA_001058355.1 Carnobacterium maltaromaticum | reverse complement strand
TTCTTGCATTTCTTTGATTTTTTTCAAACGTTTGATACGTGTTTGGATTGTATCCCAGTTAGTTAAAGTACCACCTAACCAACGATGGTTAACGTAGTATTGACCTGAACGGATTGCTTCGTCTTTAACAGCATCTTGTGCTTGTTTTTTAGTACCAACGAATAATGCAATACCACCGTTTTCAGCAACTTCATGCATATAGTTGTATGCATCGTCCACTAATTTAACAGTTTTTTGTAGGTCGATGATATAGATACCATTTCTTTCTGTGAAGATGTATCTCTTCATCTTAGGGTTCCAGCGACGTGTTTGGTGACCGAAATGTACACCAGCTTCTAACAATTGTTTCATTGAAATAACTGCCATTTTTGTTTTCCTCCAATTTGGTTTATATTTTCCTCCCCAATTTTCAGCGATAAGACCTCTTCTAAAAGAAGCACCAATCTTAACATCCAATTAGGTGTGAATTTTTTTTGGTTTTTACACCATCAATGATTGTACATGAAAGTTATTTAAAATGCAAGAAAATTCTATTGTTTTCATGATGAAACAATAGAATTTTCAGCAAAGTCTTTTTCGTTTTAATATAATACAGTGACATTAAAGCTAATAATAAGTAACACTGTTAGAATAACACTTATCCGCGGGAAGCTTCCTTTACTCTTTTCCTGCGTAACATACGCTACCAAACCAGAAATTTCGATCAAATTAATTCCAATAAGATACAAGATAATTGGTAAAGTCAATATGTCCATCTGAGGTCCTATTAATAATTCAAAATTCATTGCGATGGATATAACGAAAAGTCCAGCTCCGATAAGTTGTAAAACGAGGCTGACAAGAAACAGAATATTTTCATGCTTGCGTTTATAGAAGACGAGCAGATTCTTAAACAAACTTATAAAAATAATATAGTTGAAAATAATTAAAATGCCGCCAACCACAAAGAAAGTTGTAATAATACCTGCTTCTTTTGATTTCAAAACGAGAATTGATAATAACGTTATAAAATAAAATATATTATAGTCTCTTAGTTTAATTTTTTCTTCCATGACTATTTCCTTCCATTTTAGATTAGTTTCTGTTTTGCCAATATACATGAACTATTCTGTCTTTGACTTTTACAGCAAGAAATTGTTGATCATTTTTAATGTTATCTTTCTCTGGAACTAATACATAGGCATCGAATAATAGGACGAAACAAAGAATAGTTGGTAGTAATAAGTTAATATACTGGATCTTCTTATTATTCATAAATACCACCTTCTCTATTTCAATTCATCTTCTTCAAAATATCCTATGCCGTTTTCCACTACAAAAGTACTAATGACGTCTCTAGTTTTTCCATTCACTTCAGCACTCCCCTTGAATTGATAGACTCCATCCCAGAAGGTGCCTCTTGGTAATGTTTCAAGTACCTCTTTAAAGTATTCAAGGTTAGATAACCCTGCTTTCTGAGCTTTAGAAGTTAATTCGGAATAGAAAATGAGATCAATATTTGCGTAAATCTGATCGCTTTTCATCGCTTGCTTTACATCAATATTGTAAAATCCAGCAGCGTCTTGATCCCCCTTTTCAACATTTCGAAGAGATTCAGCAATTAAAAACGCCGTAAATTCATAGCCGTCTGTTGGATAAAAATCAACTCTAGACTCTTTTATCAGCTCAACTTTAAAAGCTGTATTAATGGTATCAGCAATCGTATAAGGCACTTTTAATTTATTTAATTTCGCTTTATAAAGGGTGAGTAAAAAGTTGAATTCCTCATATTTTACTTTATCAAGACGTTCGCGTTCTTTATCAGTTGTTAATAGCTCTTTGATTTTTTGAACATTCTCATTTGAAATCGATAATTCATATTGATCTCCAGCCTCTTCAGAAATCGTATAATTCTTTGAATAAGAATATCCGTCCGAAAACTGTTCAGTATATTCCAAACTCACTTCATATCCTCGTAATTCAAATGCATGCTTTTTATTTTTTACTTTTACATTCCCATTTAGTCCGAAGTCTTTAAACTCCTGAGGATAGTTTTTTCCAGAATTGAAAAGTGATGGCGCTGAAATCGATGAAAATGCAGTTGAAACTAATAAAATATTCGTAATAATAATTAAAAACAATCCAAATACAAAATGGTATTTTGCATCATTGTTGTCCTCTCTATGGAGCCATAGTTTTTGATAAATCGCGATGATAAAAATCAATGTAAGAATTAAACTTAAAGCAAATGTTTCAGAAAAATGATTCATAAAATCGATTAACTTAAATTTACCTTTAATTAAATCAGCACTCTGAATAAAGTAACTTACAATTACAAGAAGCAACTGAATAAAACTTGAATTTCTGATATTTCTATCCTCTTTAAATCCGACCATTAATCGAATTGGGTCAATCAGTAAAAAGAGATTTCCAAAAGCGATAAATGCCCATGATAAAACGAGAAAAGGCCAAGCAAAAGAAGGAACATCACCTGAAGGATACAAATAGAAAAGACTATTATAGATTAAATATCCAATAATGACTAAACTAAGTCTGAAAAAACTGACTTTATCTCGTTTCATGACCATCCCTCCTTATTTTATTACGGATTTCTTATGTGATCTTTTTCAAAATGGCTAACTCCATTTTCAATAACCATCGTGACCGTCACCCACTGATCTTTACCATCGATTTTAGTAGTCCCACCAAACTTATATGTTCCATCCTCAAGCGTTCCTGATGGAATCTCAGATAGTATCTTTTTAAGATAATCGACACGACTTGCATTTTTATCTTTTAGAAATTGATCGAACTCAAGGTAATTAACATAACCAAAGTTGGCAATCATCGCTTTATTTGGAATATCGATATTATAAAATCCAGCAACTTCAGTATCGCCGTTTGCTCTATTTTTCAGAGCGTTTTTAATAATCAAGCTATAAAATTCAGGAGGATTTTTTGGATAAAGACTTAAACCGTATTTTTCTACTAGTTTAAACCCAACCGCATTATTCACTTTATCGATTAGTTCTGTATCAATGTTACGTTTTCTAATTAAGTCCTTATAAAGGAATAGCACAAATTGAAATTCTTGTTTCTTTACTTTATCGAACAACTCTTTTTCTTCATCGGTCTCAAGATACTTACTAATTTCTTCAGCAAGCTGATCGTCCAGTTCGGTTACATGAGTCCCGCTTCGAACTTCTGCAACATCAATTAACTCCCAGAAATAAGTACCATCAGATAATCTCTCATCATAATGTAAACTAGTACGAGAACCAACATAAGGTTCAATTAATTGCGTTTTTTCTCGGACCTCTACTTTTCCGGTAAAACCGAAATCTTTAAACTCCTGTACATATTGTTTGTTTGCATC
The DNA here is from genome assembly GCA_001058355.1 of Carnobacterium maltaromaticum. Classification (GTDB taxonomy): domain Bacteria; phylum Bacillota; class Bacilli; order Lactobacillales; family Aerococcaceae; genus Granulicatella. Next base: position 1,290 of record JUUF01000471.1, on the reverse strand, counting down.
GAAGACAGACGCTTTACTATTCGTGAAAAGTAAGAAGTTACACAGTAAGACCACGCATGCCCCAAAAACTAAACTGAAAATGGATGATGACTTTTCTTGTTGCTCTACTACTCTTTTCTGAATGATTCCAATAATAAAAATCACCGAATAGATGATGCTTGTACCAACTAAAAGCGGATAATGTTCCACATAATTAATTGGCCACCATTTCCCAACAGTTAGATTCGTTAGTTGGAAACATAAGCCAATACAAGCTGCAACAATTTGAATCATGCTAGATACTTGAATCATTTTATTCTTTTTATATGCATCTCTTAATTTGACAACGTCTCTAAAAATAAAAATATTTCCTAACACAATGATTGCCAAAGATAAAAAGAAGACTGGCCAGACAATAAAGAACGCGTAGCCTGCAGAATAATCCAACAGAAAATAGATAGCATTGTATAATAAATATCCTAATAAGACTAAACTAAGTCGAAAATAGCTGATTTTGTATTCTTTCATAGGAAATCCCCCGTAAAATTGTTAACTTAATTATACCATACCTAAGACAAAAAGAACGCGCTCAGCTTAATGTTTTGAACTTGCAAAATAGGCTGAATTCACTCATACTACAATTACAGATGAAATAAAGGAGATTGTTATGATTTATAAAATCACTATTTGGATAGTTCGCGGACTGCTAGTTCTATTAAATGGATTTGGCGATTACCAAGGTCGAGAAAAAGTACCTAAAGACACAGGGTATGTACTCGTAGCCCCACACCGTTCTTGGTTAGATCCTGTGATGATGGCGATTGCTGTTTATCCTCAACCACTTGTCTTAATGGCGAAACAAGAATTATTCAAACCAAAACCATTCGGTTGGTTTATTAAAAAACTTGGTGCTTTCCCGGTAAATCGTGAAAAACCAGGACCAAGCGCAATTAAATATCCTGTTCAACAAATTAAAGAAAACAAAAAAGCCCTTGTTATCTTCCCAACTGGAACACGATACTCAAACGAGATGAAAGGTGGCGCAGTCATGATTGCTCGTCTAGCAAAAGCCCCTATCGTTCCAATGGTGTATCAAGGACCGTTAACATTCAAGGATATTATTAAACGTAAAAAAATGCATGTAAGAATTGGCGACCCAATCTATATCGCAGACCAAAAACTAACAAAAGAAGAAATCGCAAATTACGATCAAGTACTGATTCAAAAATTCGATGAACTCGATAAGGAAATTGATCCAAATTATGTATATGAATTACCTGTAAAAAAATAACATTATACCGTATACGGTAT
>JUUF01000470.1 GCA_001058355.1 Carnobacterium maltaromaticum | reverse complement strand
GTTTTTGGATCTAAGCCCCAAGTTTGTTCAATCAAATTAAACATTTTTTGAAGTGTTTCTTTATTTCCTTCAAAGCTTGTTGAATACACTTTGTCGTCTTTTTGGAAGACCCAGATGAAGAAATACTTACCGTCTTTTGTAAGGATTTGAATTAGAAATGCATCCATTCCGACCACTTTTGTTTTAGCACCTTGGATTTTTTCAATACTAGGATTTTTTTGGTATGTACCATATAAACGGTTTGCAACCATTTCTGCACCCCAAGTTTCACCTTCGCCAGGTTGGTATTTATCCTTAGTGAAGCCGTTTAATGTCACAATATTGTATCCATCTAATGCAGCGTATTGATACTGAGGGCCACCATTGGCAGATTTGAATTCTACCCAATCTTTAGGAACGTTGACATAACCAGTATCTTC
>JUUF01000469.1 GCA_001058355.1 Carnobacterium maltaromaticum | reverse complement strand
ACAAAAATTGAAGAGAGTAATACGAGTGATGTTTTCAAATATTTATTCATTTTGATTTGACCCTTTCTCATAACCTTTATTTATTTATTGTTTAACATAACCATTATCAAGTAATTTTTTAACGGCTTCGCCATATATTAAGTTTTCAGCTTTTGTATCTGGAAATCCTTTTGGATCGCGTCTGTGGAGTTCTTCTCTATCAATATTATTGTAATCAATTTTTAGAGTATGGATGTAAATGCCATCTTTTTGAGAGATAGTTGTTTCAAATCCTTTAACGCCATCATAAAGAGCTTGTCTTTTCTTCAGAATTTTTTGGATTTCTTCTTCAGTTTTGCCCATTTCTTTAGGATTGAA
>JUUF01000468.1 GCA_001058355.1 Carnobacterium maltaromaticum | reverse complement strand
TAAATATAAAATGTTTAATTGTCAATATAAACTATCTAATCACTAAATTACTGAAGTATCATAACATAATCAGCCTAAAAATTTCTACAAATAACTGTCTATTTTGTTCTATTTTTTGGGTATTCACATCGGTGGTGGATAGTTTTTTTGCATAAAAGACGATTTCCACATACTTATAAACAATTTATCCACAAAATAACAATCTGTTTACAAAAATTATACACAATGGTGGATAACTCTATTAAATTCCTTTCATATCAACTTTCTTCATTGTTTATAACTGCTATTTTTATGTGCATATCTCTGTGAATATCCACTTTTTTCTTCGACTTATCCACCGTTTTGTGGATAAAGTTATCAAAAATAATCTTTTTTTTGTGATTTTATCAATCCGATTGTGGAAAACTTTTTGGAAAGATGGTACACTGTTAAATGGATTAGAATCTTGAAAACGATAGAAGGAGGTGCATTTATGAATTCCATCCAAGAATTTTGGAAACTATTATTAGAACACTTTGAAAAAACAAATTCCGAATTTACCTTTAATCACTGGATTAAACCAGCTGAACCGATTCGAATTGAACAAAATATTCTCTATATTAAAGTGCCTTCTAAGACATTTGCGAGATATTGGCAAGATAACCTCATTAGAGACATTATGGAAATAGGATATGATTACTTTAGACAATCTTTTGAACCACGTTTTATCGATTCAGAAGATGAAGGTCCAGTAAATACTCCATTCCACAAAGGAGTCGAAGAAATTCAACCAAATATTCCTGAAACTCCTACAATGGTTGCCATCGAGGAAGACTCGCATTTGAATCCTAAATATACATTTGAAACTTTCATTATTGGGAAAGGAAATCAAATGGCCACGGCTGCCGCGCATTACGTTGCGGATAATCCTGGTAATACTTACAACCCTCTTTTCTTCTATGGAGGTGTAGGTCTTGGAAAAACTCATTTAATGCAAGCCATTGGGAATAAATATAAGAAGAGCCATCCAAACGCACGTGTCAAATACGTGACGAGTGAAGAGTTTATGAATGAAATGATCGCTTCGATTGGATCAAAAACACCGCAAGAATTCCGCAATCGTTACCGTAATGTGGATATCTTATTGGTCGATGATATTCAATTCTTAGCGAAAAAAGAAGCAACTCAAGAAGAGTTCTTCCATACATTTAATGCGCTTTTCAATAACCAAAAACAAATCGTATTAACGAGTGACCGTCAACCAACGGAAATTAAAGAATTACAAGAACGTCTCGTATCTCGTTTCGTATCTGGTTTATCCGTAGATATTACGCCACCAGACTTAGAAACGCGTATTGCGATCTTACAAAATAAAGCCACTTCTCTTGGTTTCAATATTCCTATTGAAGTGTTGAGTTATGTCGCAGGTCATATTCAATCAAACGTCCGTGAATTAGAAGGAGCATTAATGCGTCTTCAAGCGTACTCAGTGATGGTTGGACAAGATATTTCGACAGACTTGGCTGCAGAAGCGTTGCAATCGTTCCTTCCTGGAGGCGATGAGAAGCTTCTTACAGTTCATGATATCCAAAGCGCCGTTGCGAAATACTACAATATTACAGTAGAAGATATTAAAGGAAAGAAAAGAACGAAGACGATGGTTCAACCGCGTCAAATTGCGATGTATCTTTCTCGTGAATTAACACGTGTTTCTCTTCAAAAGATTGGTGCTGATTTTGGTCGTGACCACTCAACGGTTATTCACGCCTATGAAAAAATTAGCCAAGAAGCTAAAGATGATCCAGAAACGATTCGCGTGATTAATGAAATCAAGCATTCGCTCGGTTATTAAGCTGTGGATAAGTGCCATAAAACGGTGGAGTTTTCCACAATGGTTATCCACAATTAAAAATGGTCTCTGTTATAAGGAAAATTGACTTTTCCACAATATACACAGGCCCTACTACTATTACTATTTTATTAATAAATAAATTAAATATAAAAGCACACCCTAAAGGAGGCAGTTATGAAATTTTCAGTAAACAGACAAGGGTTCTTAAAAAATCTTGTAGATGTGCAACGTGCAATTCCATCAAAAACAACAATTCCAATTTTGACAGGGATTAAATTAGTTGCCAGTGAAGAAGGATTAACATTAACAGGTAGTGATTCCGAAGTTTCTATCGAAGTATTCTTACCAATCGAAGACGAAGAATTACAATTAACAGTCCAAGAACCAGGTAGCATCGTTCTTCCTGCTCGTTTCTTTGGAGAAATCGTTAAAAAATTACCTTTAAATGTATTCACACTTGAAACAAATGATCAATTACAAGCAACAATTACAGCAGGTAATGCATCATTTACATTAAATGGATTATCAGCAGTAGATTATCCACAATTACCAGAAATCGAAAATAATCATGTCATTACAATTCCTGTTCCATTATTTAGACAAGTGATTGTACAAACAGCCGTTGCCGTTTCAACTGCAGAATCTCGTCCAATCTTAACAGGGATTCATATGGTGATTAAAGACAACCAATTAAAAGCAGTCGCAACAGATTCTCACCGTTTAAGCCAACGTATCATTCCATTACAAATGCCAGCTGGCAGTGATGCATTGACTTTTGAAATGACATTACCTGGTAAAACATTATTAGAATTATCTCGTATCATCGACGGATTAGAAACAATCGATTTTGCGATTACAGATAATCAAATCTTGTTCCAAACAGAAACATTATCATTCTACTCTCGTTTATTAGAAGGAATGTATCCTGATACAGATCGTTTAATTAACGACGGAGCGAACACTTCAATTACAGTGGTTGCTAGCGAACTTGTAGCAGCTGTAGAACGTGCTTCATTAATGTCACATACGGATAAAAACAATATCGCGACATTAACACTTTCTCCGGAACGTATTCTATTAACAGGGAAATCTCCTGAAGTCGGTACGGTTGAAGAAGAAATCGCTGTGGAAAACTTCGAAGGAGTTCCACTTGAAATTTCATTCAACCCTGACTATTTAAAAGAAGCGTTGAAATTATTCGGTTCTTCAGAAGCGGTCATCAATTTCTTAGAAGCAAACCGTCCATTCACATTGAAACTAAAAGAAGACCACTCTGGTATTCCACATAGCTTCATTCAATTAGTGACACCTGTTCGTACATTCAACGGGTAATTATAGAAAATCAAACTTTCACTCGAGCTTTCATTTTGAAGGCTCGAGTTTTTTTATTTTTAATCTTATTTTTGCAATTTCCCGAAATTCACTTATAAGT
>JUUF01000467.1 GCA_001058355.1 Carnobacterium maltaromaticum | reverse complement strand
ACTCTTTCATCAAGTTCACTTTGTTTTGAAGACGACCAGCTGTATCGATTAATAAGTAATCGAAGTTTTCTTCTTTAGCTTTCTTAATCGCATCAAATACAACAGATGATGGATCTCCACCTTCACGCCCTGATACAACAGGAACTCCTACACGTTCACCCCATACTTCCAATTGTTGAATCGCACCAGCACGGAACGTATCTCCAGCAGCGAGTAATACTTTATTGCCTTCTTGTTTTAATCTCCAAGCGATTTTACCGATTGTAGTTGTTTTACCAACTCCATTCACGCCGACAAACATTAATACGGTTGGGCGACCTTCCGCTTTCTTCAATGCAGATAAGTTGTCTTCCCCTTTTTCGTAAATATCGACCATCTTCTCAATGATGACCTCTTTTACTTGGCCTGAAGTCGTTGCATTTTGCAGACGAACTTCATCACGTAAGGCGTCTGTAATGGCTAATGTCATTTCAAAACCAACGTCTGATGAAATAAATGTTTCTTCTAAATCTTCAAAGAAGTCTTCGTCGATTTCTCTGAAGTCTGCTAGGAATTCGTTTAGTCGATCTGAGAAACTACGACGTGTTTTCTCCATCCCTTTGTCATATTTCTCAATGACAATCGACTCTTTCGTCTCCTCATGTTTAATGACTTCATCTTCACCGGTAAAGGCACGTTTAATTCGATCAAATAATCCCATGTTTTCCCCTCACTTTACGCTTGTTTATTCATTTCTAAAATATGGTAAATAGCCTTTGCAACACCTGACTCTTCATTTGTCGCTGTAACATATTTTGCCACATCTTTGACTTCTTTAGAACCATTGCCCATCGCTACTGGATAACCGACAACTGTTAACATTGGTAAGTCGTTTTCCTCGTCACCACATGCTGCCATTTCATCTAGCGAGATTCCTAGAATTTCTCCTAACATTTTCAAGCCATTTCCTTTTGAAACATGTTTAGGAACAACTTCTAATAAGAATGTTCTTGATTTCATACAGTTGAAGCGTTCGAAGAATTCTTTCGGTAATTTTGCAATTCCTTCATCCAAGATATCTTGAGCGATACAAAGAACAGCCTTATTAAAGATATGTCCTTCTTCGAAATCTTCCGGATTCTTTTGTTCAAATGTTATTGGGTGTGGTAATGTGTTATAAATTGACGGACGTCCTGCTGGAGGCGTTGGCTCGTAAGCTCTCACCGTATCAATCATCACTAATGGAAGACCAACTTTTGTCACTTCTTCATGGCAATACTTCATATCTTCAACAGTATGTCCTGTTTCATAGACGATTTCTCCATGTTTTGTTTTTTGAATTAAACCACCATTGAAGTTAATCGCGTAATCATCGTCCCCCATTAAGTCTAATTCTTCCAGTAAGTGAACAATACTTACAATTGGTCGACCAGTACAAAGAACCACTTTAATTCCATTTTCTTTGGCCAATTTAATGGCTTTTTTATTTTCTTCAGTTATTTTCTTTTCACCAGTTAATAGTGTTCCATCTAAATCTAGTGCAATTAATTTAATCAACTATAAAACTCCTTTAAGCATTACTGCTTTCATTATACGCTCATTGAACGTATCTCTTATAGTATACCACAAAACAAGACATTCGTATTAAAAAAATAAGAGGTAACACACGTTTGCCACCTCTTATTTCCTATTTTGCTTCTTCTAATTCATCGAAGTCTTCAAACTTAACTGAAGCAAGTTTTGAGACCCCAGATTCTTGCATCGTTACTCCATACAATACATCGGCTTCTTCCATCGTACCACGACGGTGAGTAATTACGATGAATTGCGTACGATTTGTAAATTCTTTTAGGTAACGACCATAACGCGCTACGTTCGCCTCATCCAGTGCTGCTTCAACCTCATCGAGTAAACAGAACGGAACTGGCTTCACTTCTAAGATTGCAAATAGTAATGCAATCGCCGTAAAGGCACGTTCTCCACCAGAAAGTAAGCTGAGTGATTGCAACTTTTTACCTGGTGGTTGAGCGATAATCTCAATCCCTGTCTCAAGAAGATTATCTGGATCTGTTAATTCAAGTGTCGCACGGCCTCCACCAAATAAGCGAGGGAATGTGCGCTCAAATTGAGTACTTACGGCATCAAATGTTGTCTTGAATCGAGTTGTTACTTCCTCGTCCATTTCCGTAATCGTTTCTTCCAACGTTTGTTTGGCTTCTAGTAAATCTTGTTGTTGCGCTGTTAAGAATGTGAAACGTTCTTGTACCGCTTCAAACTCTTCAATCGCTAGCAAGTTTACAGCACCCATTTGCTCGATTTGTTGTTTTAAGCTACGAACGAGTTTCGAAGCTTCTTCAATCGACATATCGAGTGTTGTTTTAGCAATCGCTGCTTCAAACGTTAATTCGTATTCTTCGCTCAAGTACGTTAATTTTTGGTCAATAGAAATTTCAAAACGATTGGCTTTCGTTTCTAATCGTGTTTGATTTTTCAACTGATCTTGTAATTGATGTTGCGCTTGAGTTCTAGCAGCTTCTGATTGTTTTACATGAATTTCAAGAGTTGCACGCTCCTCACGTAATTCCTTAATCAGTGCATCTAATTCATCCACTTGACCTTTTAATGCATCAAACTCTTCTTGAATCTTCGCATAAATCGCTTCGTCTTCCTCTTGATTACGAGACTGTTCCGATTTCTTAGAATGTAATAATTCAATTTGATCTTCTAAGCGAGTTTTTTGAAGTTTCGTTTGATGAATTTCACGTTTTTCTTGGTTAAATTGCTCTTGTACACGAGCACGATTGGTTCCAAGTTCTTGCAATTCTTTTTGCTTTTCTTGAATTTGTTGTGTCTTATCTTCATTCGATAATTGAAGGTAATCCAATTCTTTTTTCAAGGATGCATTTGTTTTTTGAAGAGCCACCAATTTCTCATGGTTTTCAACATATTGCTCTTCCAATTGCTCATATGCTTCAATGAGTTCATCCATTTCAAATTGGTTTGCTTGTTGAATACGTTCGTGCTTTTTAACTTCTTCAAGAGCAAATCTTGATTGGAATTCTAATTGATTTAGGGTTTGTTCCAATTGAGTATGACTTGCATTTAATTCGCGATACTCTTCTTCTAGCTCGTTCTTTTCAGCTGTAACATTTTGGAACTGTGCTGATAATTTTTCGTATTCAGCCTTTGCTTCTTCAAATTTCTTCGTCACTGTTTCTAGTTGACTGTTACGTCGAACGAGTGACTGTTGGCCAGAGTTCTTAGAAGCTCCCCCTGTCATCGAACCACCTGCGTTTACGACATCCCCTTCAAGTGAGACAATACGATAGCGGTAACCTAGTTGTTTCGCTAATAGTTGTGCTACGTGTAAGTTTGTTGTCACAAGTGTAGTTCCAAGTAAGTTTTTAATAATCGAAGCATATTTATTATCTGTTGAAACTAGTTCACTTGCGATACCAATAAATCCGTCGACTTTTTTCGCTTGGTTCAATACCGTATCTGGTACTTGTTTTTCTTTAATAATCGATAAAGGTAGAAACGTTGCACGTCCTAGACGATTCGTCTTCAAGTACGTAATTGCTTTGGCAGCAGCCTTTTCATCGGTTACAACGATATGTTGGCTCGTCGCTCCTAGCGCAATATCAATCGCCGTTGTTAATTTCTCATCTACACGGATTAGTTCCGCTACAGAATTCACCACACCTGGCAACTCGGATTTGTGCTTCAGAACTTCACGAACCCCTTGATAATAACCAGCGTAGTCTTCAGAAACCTGTTTTAAGCTTCGAACTGTCGCTTGTAATTGTTGAAGGTGGCGTTCCTTTTCCATTCCTTCACTAGAAAGAGTTGCATGTTTCTCATTCACTTTTGCTAATTTTTCTCTAAGCTTGGAAAGTCGTTTTTCAGAAGCGGCTTCTTCTTTAGTGAGTTCTTCAATTTTCTCAACAAAGTGGTTTGCTTTTTCTTCTAAAGCACGATGTTCTTCATCAAAGGAATCAAAACGCTCCGTCATTTTTTCTTGAGCGTTTTGGTTTACTTCCATTGACTTCTCAAGGTTCTTCTCTTGGTTCATTAGACGTGAGATTTCTTGTAATTGCTCAATATAACGATTTTGAAGCTCTTTAACGCTTTCCTCGTTACTTTGACTTAATTGGTCTAATTCTTCGACTAATTGGCTCCAAGCCTCTTCTACGTTCTTTAATTCAACCTTACGTTCTACTTGATTCTTTTCAAGAAGAGTTAATTTTGCTTCCACTTCTTCTAACTCACGAAGCGTAGCAGCTAATGCTTCTTGATTTTCCTCATCACTACGTTCCGCAAATTTACGACGTTGCTCAAAGACTTTACGTTGACCATCCAATTGTTCGACTTTTTGGATTAATTCGACGTATTCTTCTTGCTTGGCATCGAGTTCTTCGTTACGAGCTTCAAGTTTTACTTGATTTTCCTCAATATCCACTTGAAGGCTTTCTAATGTTGCTTCCGTTTGCGCTAATTGCTCTTGCAGTTGCTCTACTTCTTGAAGGGCTACTTTCCACTGAGCATTTAATGTTTCGATTTCAACCGCTAAGAGGGCTGTTTCTACATCTTCTAACTGTTCTTTCTTCGAAACGTACGTAATCGCCTTTTCGCGTTGCTCTTCCAGCGGTGCTAATTGGCCTTCAATTTCATGAAGAATATCTTCCACACGATTCAAGTGATCTTGTGTTTGATTCAACTTACGTTGCGCTTGATTTTTACGATCTTTGTATTTTAATACTCCAGCCGCTTCTTCGATAATCATTCGACGTTCTTCAGGCTTTTCGTTAAAGATTTGCTCTACTTTCCCTTGCGAAATCAAAGCAAATGAGTCTTTCCCTAACCCTGAGTCCATCATTAAGTCAGTAATGTCTTTCAAACGAACTGGTTTCTTGTTAATTAAGAAATCACTTGCCCCATTACGATTCAAACGACGCGTTAACACGACTTGTGTTTGATCCGTTGCCAACACTTTGTCTTCGTTGTTGATATACAGATTCACTTCGGCGATATTCACTGGCTTTCTTGTTTGAGAACCTGCGAAAATAACATCATCCATCCGTTTCCCACGTAAACTCTTAGCCGATTGTTCCCCAAGAACCCACTTAATCGCTTCAGAAAGATTAGACTTTCCACTACCATTAGGTCCCACAACCGCAGTCACGCCTTTATCGAATTCAATTGTTGTCTTATCGGCAAATGATTTAAATCCCGACATTTCAATTTTCTCTAATTGCATGCTTTAATCCTTTCTTTCTATGAAAGTGAACTCTGTGTTAGTTCTTCCATAGTCAATTTTGCGGCCATTTGCTCGGCTGCCTTCTTCGTTTTACCACTCGCAGTTTTGTATTTCTTCCCATCCACAGTTACTTGAACGGTAAATACTTTATCATGCGAAGGTCCTTCTTCTTTAATCAATTCATAACGAATATGAACTGTCCCATTTTGTTGCAAATACTCTTGTAACTCTGTTTTGAAATCAGTAATCAGTTCATAACGTCCATTTTTAATTTTAGGAACAATTACTTGGTCTAAGAAGCGTTGCACTTCTTCCATCCCTTTATCAAGATAAAGAGCACCGATAAACGCCTCGAACACGTCACATAAAACAGCTGGCTTTTCACGGCCACCGCTAAGTGTTTCTCCCTTACCTAGTAATAAATACTCGTTCAGTGAACATTCCTTTGCAAGCATCGATAAGCTATCTTCGCAAACGATTTGAGCTCTAAGTTTTGTTAATTGTCCTTCTTTAAAATGAGGAAATTGTCTAAAAAGCCAATCTGAAATATTCAGTTCTAAAACCGCATCTCCAAGAAACTCGATGCGCTCGTTATAGATTCCCTTCATTTCTTTATGCTCATTGGCATACGAAGAGTGAGTCATCGCTTCTACGAGCAATGCCTCGTTATTAAACGAAATATCGAACTTCTCTTTTAAAATTGCTGAGAGTGCTTTTATCTCTTTCATGATGGCCTCCTGAAAAATTCCTTATCTTCAATATTATACGCGTTTTGGGGTTAGATTACAAATTTACGCCACAAAAAACGGCTTGAATTCAGAGTTTCAAGCCGTTTTAAAATATTATTTACGATATCCTTTTACGCAATATTGATTTTTCTCTTCGTCATAGTTTAATGACTCGACGAGAGTACGCTGTTGCAACTGATTCAACTCTTTTGTCTGCGTCACGTCTAACCACTCTTCATAGTATGTCATTTGCGCTTTTACTTGTTCTTTCAAGAAAGCCTTTAATCGTTCCACATCTGCTTCATTTACTGCAGAAATTTGAATCGATGGATAAAGGTTAGGCTGGAATTCGCCTTCGATTAAGTCTGTCTTATTATAGACTGTCACCATTGGAATTTCTTGCATTTCCAAGTCGTTTACTAAATCGATAACCGTCTTTTCATGTAGGGAGAACTGCACGTTTGACGCATCCACCACATGAACTAATAAATCGACATCGGCACTTTCTTCGAGAGTTGATTCAAACGCATGAATCAATGTTGTTGGTAACTCTTGGATAAAACCTACAGTATCTGTTAAAGTCACTTCAAAATTCGGGAACAAGTCTACCTGTCTAGTTAACGGATCCAGTGTCGCAAACAATTGGTCCATTTGATAAGTACCCGCATGTGTTAATTGATTTAAAATCGTAGACTTTCCAGCATTCGTATACCCGATTAATCCCAGTTGGAATCCATTAGAACTCTTTCTCTTCTCGCGTGAACGTTCACGGTGTTTTTTGATCTGTTCTAGCTGTTCTTCGATATCTTGGATTTGCTTACGAATATAACGTCTATCAGTTTCCAAGCGAGTTTCCCCTGGACCACGAGTACCAATTCCCCCACCTTGACGAGACAAGCCTTCACGTTGACCCGAAAGACGTGGCAGTAAGTAGTTTAATTGCGCGAGCTGAACTTGAAGTTTCCCTTCTTTAGAGCGAGCACGCATTGCAAAAATATCTAAAATCAATTGCACACGGTCAATGATACGACAGCTAATCGATTCATTAAGATTTTTCACCATCGAGCCTGTGAGCGATTGATAAAATACAACAAGGTCCACTTCTAGTTCGTCGACAAGATGGCTGATTTCTTCAACTTTCCCTTTCCCGACAAGGGTACGTCCACTAATCGACTCACGTTTTTGAGTAACGGTCGCCACCACTTCCCCCATCGCTGTATCGACTAATTGCGCCAGCTCTTGGTTAGCATATGCGAAATCTTCATCGGTTTGCATCGTTTGTACGCTTACGATTAATACGCGTTCTCTTTGTTCCATTCTATCCCTCCTCTACAAAAGCTGATAGTTCTTCTAATAGTTCTTCTTTATCTTTTGGATTCTCTAATAAATTCACCCAACGAATTTGCGGCAGTCGATTTCTAAACCACGTTAATTGTCGTTTGGCGTATCGTCTTGAGTTTTGTTGAATGTTTGCAATAATCGCCTCACGCGACTGTTCTCCTTCAAAATACGGAATCCATTCCTTATATCCAATTCCACTAATCGATTGGATATCTAGGCCTTTTGATTTTTCATATAACTCCCTAGCTTCTTCTTCAAGACCTGCCTCACTCATCAATTCTACACGCAAATTGATCCGCTCATATAGAAGTGCTCTATCTGTATTTAATCCAATAATAAACGCATCATAGTGCGGCGTCTTTTGAATTTCTAGGCTTGAAAACTTCTTACCTGTCGCATGAATCACTTCTAGCGCACGAATCACGCGTCTAGGATTATTGACCGAAATCTTTGCAGCGGCTTCTGGATCTACGGCATTTAATTCATTCCAAAGCACTTCTGAACCTTTTTCTTCCAGTTCTTTTTCTTTTAATAAACGAAAGGCCGGATCATTCGAGCCCTCACCGCTATAATGAAATCCATATAATAGACCTTCGATATAGAGTCCTGTTCCACCTACGATAATCGGAAGCTTCCCACGACTCGTAATCTCTGTAATTGCTGCTTCGGCCTTTTCTTTAAAGTCACTTGCAGTAAAAGGTTTATCCCACTCACAAATGTCTAGTAAGTGATGACAAACGCCTTCTTTTTCTTCCTTAGTAACTTTTGCAGTTCCAATATCAAGCCCCTTATACACTTGAAGCGAATCTCCATTTATGATTTCGCCGTTGAAGTGTTTTGCAAGTTCAATACTGAGAGCTGTTTTTCCTACCGCAGTTGGTCCCACGATAATAATAATTTTTGGTAGCTTATCGCTCATAGTTCTCCTTTAATTGTAACGCCTTTTCCGGATAGTCCGTAAAAATAGCTTCAATCTGTAGTTCAAAGCAACGGTTAATGTCTTTTTCTTCATTCACGGTCCAAACACGTAAAGGCAACCGATTCGTATTCCATTCAAGCGTCCAATCGAGCAACTTCAAATCAGGATGATACGATTCTTTTTCAAGCATGGCATCCCCTTTATTTGCCCACTCCTTAGATTCAAAGAGAAGCCCAATTTCTTGAGAAGGATTTGCTTGTTTCAGTTCAACTAGTGTATAAGGATTAAAACTTGAATAGACAATGGCAAATGGCCAATCCTTAGCACTTTGCAATGCTAGACATTTCTCAACGAGACCTTTATATTGAATAACATCTGTTTTTAACTCAATATTTAATTGACCATTGAAACCTAACTCTGTCAGCAATAGGAGTACTTCTTCAAGAGTTGGAATCTTCTCGCCTGCATATTTGTTATGAAACCAACTTCCTGCATCCATCGCTTTGATTTCTGCTAGCGTTAAGTTTCTGATTTCTCCAGTTCCATTAGTTGTACGATCAACCGTTTCATCATGAATAACAACTAAATGCCCATCTTTTGTTAGGTGGACATCGAGTTCAATGCCGTCGCTACCCACACGCACCGCTTCTTTGAACGATGCGAGTGTGTTTTCTGGATGAGTCCCTTTACTCCCTCTATGTGCAAAGATTTTTGTCATTTGCGTTCACCTTCTGCTCGTGTATCATTTTCCTGTTTAATTGCGTTTGAAATTTGTAATAATTCTTTTGCATTTTCAAGTGTTAATGCTGTAATCGTCGTGCCTGAAAGCATACGTGCAATTTCTTCTGTACGTTCTTCTTCGTCCATCACTTTAAGAATCGTATGCGTACGTTCGCTTTCTTCTACTTTTTCAATATGAATATGCGTATCCGCCATACTTGCTACTTGTGGTAAATGCGTAATACTCAACACTTGAGCGTATTCTGAAATGTAGTGCATCTTCGAAGCAATCGCCTGAGCCACACGTCCGCTAACTCCTGTATCCACTTCGTCAAAGATAATCGTTCCAACGATTTGTTCTTTCGTGAAGATGGACTTCATCGCTAATGTAATACGCGACAACTCCCCACCAGAAACAATCTTGCTTAGAGGCTTCAATGGTTCCCCTTTATTCGTTGAAATATAAAACTCAACAAGGTCAATCCCTGTTTCGAGTAAGGCTTCCGAAGTCTTAAATTGGATGGCAAATTGCGCATTCTCCATATAGAGACCGTGCAATTCGCTCACAATATCGGCTTCTAAGCGTTTCGCCACTTCTCGACGAATGCTTGAAATCTTCTCTGCAATCGAAAAGGCTTCAAGAGTAGCTTGTTTCAATACTTTTTCTGTTTCAGCAATCAATGCTTCTTTATTTTCAATCTTATTCAAAGCGTCTCTTGCTTTATCTTGGAAGGCTAGAATTTCTTCTGCATCATCCCCATATTTACGTTTTAATTGATAGTAAACATCAAGACGTTCTTCGATAAAGGCAAGGCGTTCTTCGTCAAACTCAGCATTTTCAATTTCATGACGAATCGCACTTGCAGCATCCTGCAGTTGATAGTAAGCCTCGCTCATTTGCGTAGAAAGTGTCTTGAAGCTTGTTGAAATCGATTCTAGGCTTTCTACTTCACGTGTCGCTTCTCCGATGGCATCAACGCTTGAATATTCTTCCCCTTCAAGAGCAGCAAGAGCTGTTTGAAGTGCCGTTTGGATTTTTTGGAAATGAGTGAAGTATTCTTTTTCTTCACTTAATTGTTCTTCCTCACCCACATAAATATTAGCTTCTTCAATTTCTTGCAATTGGAATTTCAACATATCTACGCGTTGTGCGTCTTCCTTTTCTGCCGTTTGCAAGGCTCTAAGCTCTTGTTTGGCAGCAACCACTTTAGCGTATGCTTCATCGTACTCGCCCAACAACGAACCCATTTGATGGTGTGCAAACTCATCTAATAGCCCTAGGTGTTTCTCTTCGTTTAATAAGAGGAAATGCTCATTTTGACCATGAATATCGATTAAATAAGGTCCGATTTGTTTAAGGAGCGCAACAGTCGCTAACTGTCCATTAATACGGCAGTTTGATTTTCCGTTTTGCAATAATTCACGTTGAATCATTAATTCATTTTCAACAACTTCAACCCCGAATTCTTGCAACTTTTCAACAACAGCTGGATCCTCAATTCGGAAAACACCTTGAATCAAGGACTTTTCTTCACCATAACGAATCATCTCGAGCGATGCACGTTCCCCAATTAATAGGCCAACCGCATCAATAATAATCGATTTACCAGCACCCGTTTCCCCGGTTAATACCGTCATTCCTTTTTCAAACGTACACTGAACTTCTTCGATAATGGCAAAATTCTTAATATAAATCTCTTGAATCAAGTTCGTCACCCTTTACTTTTTTAATCGTTGCGCTTCTTTAACCGTCTCACGCGCGAGTTCTTCAAATGAATGAACCTCACTTGGAGCCGTATTTTTTAAATGCGCTAAAAATTCAATATTCCCACTTCCACCAGTAATTGGTGAATACGTTACTTTCTCGACAGTGAATCCAATTTGTTCACTAAAGCTTAAAATATCTACTAATACATCTTCATGTACTTTTGGATCGCTAACAATTCCTTTTTTCCCGATGCGCTCACGACCTGCTTCGAATTGCGGTTTAATCAACACGAGCACGTCTCCGCCTTCTTTTAGAATTGGTTTTAACGGCGGTAAAATAAGTTTCAACGAGATAAACGATACGTCAATTGAAGCCACATCTGGTTGTCCTTTTGTGAAATCATCTGGAGTTGCGAAACGGAAATTCATACGCTCCATGACAACGACACGTTCATCTTGGCGAAGTTTATAATCTAATTGGTTATACCCTACATCGAGTGCATAACTTTGTTTAGCCCCATTTTGTAAGGCCGCGTCTGTAAAGCCACCTGTAGAAGCACCGATATCAAGTAAAATCTTTCCATCGACACTGACATCGAATTCTTTTAAGGCTTTTTCTAATTTCAACCCACCACGAGATACATATTTTAACGGTTCACCTTTAATCATTAATGAACTCGTCACAGGAATTTTCTCCCCTGGTTTATCGTAACGGTTATGATTCACCGCATCCACAATCTGTCCCGCCATGACAAGACGTTTTGCTTTTTCTCTGGAATCTGTCAATCCCTGTTGGACGACTAGAATATCCACACGTTCTTTTTCCATTTGTTACTCCTATATTTCTAAATACGTTAAAAATTCAACGAGTAGCGCCTTTGTTTGTTGATTTGCTGGTGTAAACTCAACTTCCTCTAACGTACGCTTACAAGACGAAATTTCGCTTGCTAAGGCATCTTTTGCGCCTTCTACTCCTAAGAGACTAGGATACGTATTTTTACTAAGTTCTGAATCCTTACCTGTTTCTTTACCAGTTTGCTCACTTGTCCAGCACACATCTTGCAAGTCGTTTTGAATTTGGAATGCTAGGCCAAAGTGAGTCGCATATGAAACAAAAGCTTCTTTCATCTTCGCATCATCGATAAATAGATTTCCAAGACGTACAGCAGCTAATAACAACTCGCCTGTTTTCTCACGATGGATTTCCTTCATTTGTTCCAAAGCAATCGTTACATCTTCACTAGCAATATCTTTCATTTGGCCAGAAATCATTCCGCTCATACCAGAAGCCGTCGATAAAATCTTCACGGCTTCCACTAATTGATGAGCTTCCAAGTTGGCATTTGCTGCCACTTCGAAGGCTAAAGTGAGTAATGCATCCCCAGCTAAAATCGCAGTGGCTTCATCAAAAGCCTTATGCACGGTTGGACGACCACGACGCAGATCATCGTCATCCATTCCTGGTAAGTCATCATGAATGAGTGAATACGTATGAACCATCTCTAAGGCACAGGCCAAATCTAACTCTGCTTCATTTGACGAAGTTCCAGCTGAACCAACTGCAAGCGTTAAGAGTGGTCTAATGCGTTTCCCACCGGATTGAACGGCGTATAGCATTGCTTCTTTCAATCTTGCGTCAGAAGCTCTTTTTTCAATCAGCTGCGTTAAGTGAAGTGCTACGTCTTGTTGAAGTTGTTGAATAACATCCTTCACCATACGACTATGCCTCTTTTCCTTCTGCATTCACTGTAATCATTGCTCGAACAGTTTCTTCGGCTTTTGTCAATGTTTCATTACAAAATTGGCTTAATTCCATTCCTTCTTTGAATTTATCAAGCGCTTCGTCTAAAGGAACATTTCCGCTTTCTAATTGGCGCACGATTTGTTCTAAGGCACCCATTGCTTCTTCAAATTTCATTTCTTTTTTAGCCATTATAAACTCTCCTTATTTTTCGCTGTGACAGTAGCATTCACTAAACCGTCACTGAGTCTGATTTCAATTGGTTGTTTTTCTTCAATTTGGTCAACGGACTTCACGATATCGCCGTCTTTAAACACGATACCGTAACCACGCGTCATAATCTTCAACGGACTAAGTAAATCTAATTTCTCCACTAATTGTTGGAATCTGATTTGCTTATCTTGCATGTAATTTTGATTGCTATCGACTAATTGCTTATGCAACCATTCGAGTTTTTGCTTTTGTTGAATTAATAATTGTTCTGGCGAAACTAATTGCAGGCGGTGCGTAAATTGCATCGACTGTTGTTTGGCCAAATGAAGTCTTTGTTGCATGCCTTGCATCAATTTTAATCGCAGTTGATCGACTTGTTGCGCATAGACTTCATACATCCGCTCTGGTTTTACAAAAATACCAGATTTCTCTAGCTTACTTAATAACTCCTTACGAGTATTCAACTGATTAAGCATCGTGGTTTGCAAACGTCCTGTTAAATTTCCAAGTGTTAAATGAATGTCATTTAAGACCGGCGTTGCAAGTTCTGCTGCGGCAGTTGGTGTCGCTGCACGTTGGTCAGAAGCAAAGTCTGTTAAGGTCGTATCTGTTTCATGCCCCACACTTGAAATGATTGGGAGGGAGAATGAAGCAACGCGTCTAACGACTGGTTCTTCATTAAAGGCCCACAAGTCTTCGATGGAACCACCACCACGACCAATGATAACCACATCGGCATCCGACTGTTCTACTAAGTCCAAGTTTTTAAGAATGCTTGGAACTGCGTGTACTCCTTGTACCACGGTTGGATATAACACGAGTTGTGCGATTGGAAAACGTCGAGCAACTGTTGTTTGAATATCACGGATAACTGCACCTGTATCACTCGTTAAAATCGCAATTTTCTTTGGAAATACGGGAATTGGTTTCTTCGGTCCAGCAAATACGCCTTCTTCAGTTAACTTCTTCTTCAACTGTTCGTAAGCTTGATAAAGTGCCCCAACACCATCTGGTTCCATATGCTCGATAATCATTTGGTATTTCCCAGATTTCTCATAGACCGTAACGCGCCCAATCACAAGAACCTTCATTCCTTCTTCTGGTTGGAATTGAATTTTCTTATAGGCACCTTGGAACATCGTTGCTGCGATAATCGCATTTTCATCTTTTAAGTTGAAATACTTATGCACACTATTTTTATTAAAGTTCGAAATTTCTCCCGTCAAATAAACGCGGTCTAAGTGCGGATCACGGTCAAATTTAGTTTTTATATACTTCGTCAACGCGGTGACGGTTAAGTATTCTTGTTCCATGTCCTACCCCTTCTTACTTTTTGCATTTTTAACGGTTTGCGCTAGTAACATCGCAATGGTCATTGGACCTACGCCACCAGGCACTGGTGTAATCGCACTTGAGAGTGGCGCCACTTCTTCAAATAAGACGTCTCCACAAAGTTTTCCTTCCTCATTACGGTTAATGCCGACATCAATGACAACGGCCCCTTCTTTTACGAAGACTTTTGTAACAAGACCAGCTTTTCCTACGGCACTAATCAAAATATCAGCGCGTTTAGCCACTTTTTCTAAATCTTTAGTACGGCTATGACAAACTGTCACTGTCGCACCGTGATTCAACCCTAACAATGCCATTGGACGGCCGACAATCGTACTTTGGCCAATAATGACCATCTCTTTCCCAACAAGGTCAATATCATATTCTTTAAAGAACTCCATGATTCCTTGTGGTGTACATGGAACAATCGATTCATCCTTTTGCAGTAACTTCCCTAAGTTCACTGGATGGAACCCGTCCACATCTTTTTCAGGAACAATCGCTTCTAAGACAGCATCAGTATCGATGTGTTTTGGCAGAGGCAATTGCACCAAAATTCCGTGAATGGTTGCGTCATGATTGAGCTTATTCACGTATTCTAATAACTCTTCTTGTGTCGTTTCTTCGCTGAGTCGAATCACGTTTGAATGAATGCCTACTTCTGTTGCTGCACGTTCTTTGTTACGCACGTACACTTGGCTAGCTGGGTCTTCTCCAACAAGAATTACTGTTAGTGATGGTGTGACTCCACTTTTAGAAAGTTGTTCTACTTCCTGTTTTAGTCCTTCTCTTATTTTTCCAGCTAATGCTTTCCCATCTAGAATTTGCGTCATAGAAGTCTCCTTTTTCTTAAAATAATGTTGTTAAATTGATAAAAATAAAATATGTATGGTGAAATTAACAAATGTGTGAATTATCATATATGATAATT
>JUUF01000466.1 GCA_001058355.1 Carnobacterium maltaromaticum | reverse complement strand
GTTTCACGTGAAACATTCTAATTTATGTATTCAAGTTTAGATTGAAAGCTAAACCTCAATCTGTTTAATCAATTATCAGTATTTTTATAAATAGATAATCAGTTATGAAAATAGCATTTAAATAAAATAAAAAAGGATTGAGAAATTCTCAATCCTTTTACTTATTATTAGTCAACTGTTGTGAATGGTAATAATCCCATGATACGAGCACGTTTGATTGCAACAGTTAAAGTACGTTGGTGTTTAGCACAAGTACCTGTTACACGGCGTGGTAAGATTTTACCTTTTTCAGAAATGTAACGTTTTAATAATTCTACATCTTTGTAATCAATGTAGTCGATGTGGTTTGCACAGAAGTAGCAAACTTTTTTACGACGGCGTTGACCGCCACCTCTACGTTGTTGAGCCATTATGGTATCCTCCTTTTAAACTTTAGAATGGTAAATCATCATCTGAAATGTTGATTGTCTCTCCATTGCTTAAGAATGGGTCAGACATTCCACCACCGAATGATGAAGTAGGAGTATTAAACTGATTAAAGTTATTTGATTGGTTTTGTTGGAATCCGCCTTGTGAGCTTTGATCGTTAGCAGGGCGTTGTTCAGTAACATTACGTGATTCTAACAATGAGAAGTTCTCAGCTAGCACTTCAGTTACATAAACTTTTTGGCCTTGTTGGTTATCATAGCTACGAGTTTGAATACGTCCTTCAATTCCTACTAGTGAGCCTTTACGAGTGAAATTCGCAAAGTTTTCTGCAGCTTTACGCCACATTACGCAATTGATAAAGTCTGTTTCACGTTCACCGTTTTGGTTTTGGTAACGACGATCAATTGCAACAGTGAAGCTCGCATAAGCAGTTCCGTTTGAAGTATAACGTAAATCAACGGCACGTGTTAAGCGTCCAACTAATACAACATTATTAATCATTTAATTCTTACTCCTTTCAAGATTAATGTTTACTTATAATAAACAATTATGCTTCTAATTTAACAATCATGTGACGTAAGATGTCATTGTTGATTTTCGCTAAACGGTCGAATTCATCGATTGCAGCAGCATCTTCAGCAGTGATGTTCACTAAGTGATAGATACCTTCTTGGAAATCTTTAATTTCGTATGCAAAACGACGTTTCGCCCAGTCTTTTGATTCAACAACAACTGCTCCGTTGTCTGTTAAAACAGCATCAAATCTTGCAACCAATTCAGCTTTAGCAGCTTCATCGATGT
>JUUF01000465.1 GCA_001058355.1 Carnobacterium maltaromaticum | reverse complement strand
TTCAACGCTCTGTCATACATCAACATATCCTTGTATTTACAATGTGCTACAATCAAGTAATGCACATCGTCTTTTAATTTTTCAAATTCATCTTTAGCCAATTGCCTTCACCGCTTTTTCTAGATTTATTAAATTCTCTACAATACGATCTCGAATATGAGCTGCAACTGAATACGGGTCTTTCATAAATTTAATCAACGTATTTGCATTCACTTTTAACGCTTTGGAAGCAGCTAACATCTTTTCGCTTGAATCTTCAATCATCCCGTGGATGTACGTGATCGCTTCACCGTAATTCTCACCCATATATTTAAATGCCGTTTTACTAATTCGTTCTTGATATGGGTCCTTAACGATAGTCCCTTCAATAGAATGTTCTTTAATAAACTCTAAAACTTCATTTGGCGTTTTAAAATGCATCGCTTGTTTAATGTCAGTTGTAAATTTATGCGTATATCGTGGATGATTCTTTGCAAGATATCCCATCATACTTGAGTAGTCTTCGATACGTTGGAAGTACCATTGTGAATATTTAGCATCTCTAATGACATACAATTTTATATTGTTCATGAGCATCACTCCTTTAATTCATTTGTTTAGCAGCTTCATCGATGT
>JUUF01000464.1 GCA_001058355.1 Carnobacterium maltaromaticum | reverse complement strand
CTTTTTGGGGTCAGTCCCGGAAAGCCAGCAATGCTTATTTTTCTTCAATATTTATTTGTGTTCCCACAGACGGATGATATGGCCGTCCACTTCGCGTTCGCCACGATAGTTGTAGTCACGCTCAAACGCCGTGCTGTTTTCTGGAAGGAAGGTTGGTTGATTTCCGTACGTAAAGTTATACACTTCTTTTCCGTTTTCAACAGAATGGCTCATGCTTGCATCTACTTTATAAGGATCCGAAGAGGTATTTCCTTGAACCTTTGAATCAATGATTTTAACTTTTCCATCTAATTCCACACCGGCATGCGTAATCGCCTCATCCGTATACACCGGGTTCACGAATACATTGTTTTGCACCGTAATGCCTTTAATAGGTCCAAATGTTTCTTCAAAGTCGATGTTACTACGAGGTTTTGAATGAGGCCAATAGAAATCATTCGTCGTCCCTGAATTTACAATCATGTTATCCTTAATTAAAATCTCGTTATTATCATCAAACCCGAGTCCAAAGCCTTCATTCGCAAAGACCGTTGACACACGAATTCCAGCGCCACCACGGCTATCTTTAATCAAGTTATTCGTTACTTTATGATTTTTCCCGCCGAAGATACCAACACCACCAGCTCTCCAACCAAGTTCAATCGTATTATGTTCAAATGAATTATTCTCCGCATATTCCATGGTATGGATAGCGCTTGAGAAGGTTGCTAGCGAGTCATCCCCATTGTTACGGATATTCGAGTTACGCACTACAGAATTACGAGTTCCTTGCGTAAAGTTCACCCCATCCGCTAAGTTATTGCGGATACGGCTATTTTCAATCACCAAATGATCCGTGTATCTCATACCTATTGAGGCATAGTCGCCAATCCAAGCTCCACATTCGAAGTGTTCAATCCACATATGGTCGATTCTTGAATCTTTACCGAAACTTCCCGCAAAGGCTTTGTATTGAGCCTTATCATCTAAATGGTCATAACGTGACGTTAAGGCTGACGTCATCGCAAAGTTGCTAAACGTCAATCGATTTGAATCGTGGCCAATCTCGAATCCACCTTTTCCATTTTCATTCGTTGTGAAATTCAATCTCGAATACCACATTCCTGCCCCTGTAACGGTTAAGCCGTCAGCGGTCAAATGAATCTTTTTGTTAATCTTAAATTCACCTACTGGAATATAGAGAGTTTTCTTTTGTTCAATCGCTGCTTTTAGCGCTTTTTCAAACGCAACTGTACTATCTTGCCCATCTTTTGCACCATACTCTGAATCTGTGATTGAAATACTATTTTCTGGTTGAGGGATAGGTGCAGGGACATTTTCTAACTCCACAAAATCCAGCGCCAATTCAACACCATTATTCTCGATGGTCACTGTGTCTCCAGGATTCACATGAACCCCGAAGAATCCATGCACTTCGTCAAAACTAAAGCGCGCATGACTATGATCCGTCGCCTTTGTATCATAGACATTGCTGCCATCCACATATTGATAGGCAGAGTTCGAATCCAAGTGGAAAGTGCGCATAGGCTCACCATTCACATAAACCTTGACTTCCCCTTTGTCTCCATCTTTAATGGAATAGCGCATCGTTAACCCATCTGCGCCTTCCTTCGCCGTGAACGTCACACTTCCGCCGTTGTCCACTTTCACATATGAATTATCGGAAGCTTCATATGCCAATTCATCAAATGTACGGTTATTGACGATTTCCGCATCCTTCAACTGACCGTCCACCGCTTCATAGCGAAGATAGTTTTGATTCGCTCCATATTGATTTTCGTAGTAAATCTCATCCGCATTTACCACATTTGTAGGTGCGAGCGCCACAGCACTAAGCCCAACAAGCGCAGCCGCTAGTAAGAATTTCTTTTTTCCGTTTGAAATCATCATGATTTTCATCTCCATTCGATTCATTCTTCACACTTCTATTTTAAAAATGGACTTTGAAGCTCGAATTGCTTTTTATGGAAAATTCCAAACCCCTTTTTAGAAATCCTTCCCCGCCTTTAAAAAATTTTCAAAGCTCTGACTACCTTTTTGGCAAATTTCTATCAAGAAGAATTCTAATTTAGCCAAAATGAGAAAAAACACCAACTTTCCGTGAATTCCTCCCCACCGCCAGTCAGAAAGAGCTTACATCCTCTCCGTTTCCGAAATTTCCACCGAGAAGGATTTATGCAATCTCCTTTAAAGGCACTTGTCGCGTACTAACTGAGAAGGATTTACGCAATATTCTGCTCCTTTGAAGAGAAACGGATAAACCTTGGATTTTATAGTAGTGATAGTAGGGAATAAGAATCGAAATGAAATAGAGCCCCACAGCGGATGTTCCGCCATGGGGCTCTTTGAATTCGATAGGTGAGAGACTACAGGCTC
>JUUF01000463.1 GCA_001058355.1 Carnobacterium maltaromaticum | reverse complement strand
GTATCCATAATGTATCTCTTTCCGTTCGAGTCCGTCACAATTTTGTGACACGTAGATATTGAGTCTTTAAATGTCAATTTAATCATTATATCACCATCCAAAAGTAGATTTTAAAGATTGAACATTATCATTTACCACTTGTCCGATATTGTCAAATGAAGCACTAATCTTTTCCCCGATATTATTAACCATATCTTTTATATGAAATACATTATTTCCATAACCCCAGTTTATTATATAAGTTACCATAAAACTCGTCATAATCGCCCATCCAACAGGACTAGGTAAGAAGAATTTGGCTGCAGGAAGCAAGATATCCGTTACCAAAGGAGATGTAGATACAAACGTAAAGCCATTCTGTAACAAATTAACGCCAATATTCGTTAATACTGCTGTAGTCATCGTATGAACTATCGCTGTGCCTATTTTCTCCTCTAGAGAGTTTAAATACAAATCAATTCCTATAAATACAGATTTGAGCCACGAGATACTAAACGTAAAAACTCTTCCTACATTGTCTCCAACATAATATCCTAAACTTTTTGCTACATCTGCCAGAGAAATATCTACTTCCCGAACAAATCCCCTTCCTAAGCTTTTCAACATAGACTTTCCAACATCTGAAGTAAATTTACTAGCGTCAAAAGAAAGTCCAATATTATTAAATATATGGCTATTCGTAGAGAAATTAAAATACTTCAACCCTTGAGGAATTGCAGTATTTAGTTGCTTTAATAAACTATTGATTACTTCTTCTACTGAAGTCAAGCCAAAATCATTAAGTTTACCAATAACCCACTTGACTGTTTGATATAGTTGTATCACATTGATACCTTCATCATAAAATGCAACTTCAGGATGGCCTTCCAAATAGTTTTTTAACCTTTCAACCTCGTCCTCAGACATATTTAACCCTTTTTTCATAATTTCGGCCATTTGAGCCATAATATAATATGAAGAGTTTATCCAATGTTGATTGATCGATTCCATCCAAGTTTCGATGGCTTTTTCGTTTAATAGATAACTACGACCAACTTCACTCCATGAATGAGTTGCTTCATTAATTCCTTTTTGAACCAATTGATAAAGTTCATCTGCTTTAGCAAACATGGCTCTTGAGTTGCTATTAAAAGCTCTTAATTTCGCTAGTTTTTCCTCAAGTAATCGTTTGGTCTCTAAATGATTGTCTTCAATACGTTGTAAGTTCCTTAAATAAGTTGCATTAGGATGCTCATTTCGAAACTCTAATGACATCAGATCTCTAGATTGATTCACAAAAGTTTCAGCACGTTTAATTTTCTTCAGAAGTTCGGATTCTTGTAGGTCAACCGTGTCTACTTCTTCTCGATATTTTTTAGTAAATGCTTCACAGCTCTCTTTAACAGCTTCATCTAACAACATACCTGCTTTAATAAGTGGTATTAAAATTTTTTGGGAATAGTTTTTCGCAGAGTCGTAAGTAACTCCTGATAAAAAAGGAGAAGAATAACTGAACTGGACCAAGGTCCCATGTAAGTTGTTATAATGGTTGCTTCTTGATTTTATAATTGATCTAATACTCTGATTTTGCCTATCAGAATCTCCAAGATACATATCAATGCTCATTCAAATCCTCCTTTTTATGATGTAATCTATCTAATTCTTCTTTTTCTAGTAAAAGCTTTTTTCGTTTAAATTCTAGTTCATTTTCAATGTCTGCTAATTGCTTTTTTATCGTTTTGGTAAGCTGCTTTTGTTCGTCCATTAAGTTCTCTACTCGTTTGCTATCTCTAGACCCTTTCAAATACAAAGTCATTTCTTCTGAAAATAACTGTGATTGTTTTGAAAATTCCAAAAACTCATCTTTTCGAACAGCATTTTCTTTTGCTTCTATTTTAATCTGTTTCATTTTGGATGATAATTTTTCTTTTCTTTGACGCATTTCATCCATTTAACGTAAACTCCGTCTTTATAAATTCATTTCCTATTTTATCATCTACAGCTTTGAATTCTTTTGTTATGCTATTGAGATTTTTCGACATATCCGCAATAATCTTTGCAATAGTATCAGAGGCCATTTTTGATTGATCAATCACACGACTAGCTTCATTATTTCCCGCCACAGTTGTACGATTATCTTTTACAATGTTTGAGACACTTCTTAAATGATTCACTCCTACAGATAATTCTGTAGAAATTTTGTTAGCGCCTGATAAGTCAACTTTTATTTCAACCATAATTATGCTCCCTATATAATTCTCATTCCGTTTTTTATTATTTCATTAAACAATGACTACAGTATACTATATTTTACTGAAATTTACCTATATATTTCACATTTCAGCTTTTTCCACACTATTCAGCAGTTTTCCTAACAAAAACAGCTCAAAAGCGTTCTAACTTTTGAGCTGTCTTGTACTTGTACTGTCTCTAAATGAAGTTGATTAACCTCTTAATTTGCCGTTTTGGCCAAGGTTTTCTGCTTTAATTTCTTGAATAATGATATGAATGTGTTCTGTTGGAGCGCCAGTGTGTTTAGAAACCACTTCTGTCACTTCTTTGACAAGGGCTTCTTTTTGTTCACGGCTTCTTCCTTCGATCATTTCAACATGAATAAATGGCATGGTTGTGCCTCCCTTCGTTTTGAACTAGTTTATATAGCTGCTCTGTGGTTTTATTCTACTCCTAAATGGGAGCGAATACTAGGTGTGGTGCTGGAAAGGACTCACATCCTGTGTAGTTGAACTCGCATAAGTCACTTGCGCTCGGGTGCATCACCATATTTATACGCAACCGCTTCGACGCAGTGGTTTATTGACAT
>JUUF01000462.1 GCA_001058355.1 Carnobacterium maltaromaticum | reverse complement strand
CAAACTGACTCTAGGAAATGTTATACTCTCAGTGAGGAGGTGGGGTTGTTGAAAATCATTTTAAAAGAGGACATCGAGCTGTATCGTTATTTGATTGCTAAGGCGACATTTTTACAAACGCATAAAGAGTACCGCTTGGTGGAATCCTTCTTAGATAGTAATTGTTTTTTAGTAGCCAACCGCAAAACAAAAGAGAAAGTGTTTGTGTCGCTGTTTAAACAACCGACGAAAGAACCGGCTGACCTAGAGTGTAAAAAGATTGTGTATATTCAAAATGCGAATACGAAGATTCCGCAAGGGTTTGACGTAGAAAAGGCGGATAAAGAGTTCAATGACCAGCTCGCGAAGAATATCAGACTTGGATTTTTAGCACCAGATCAGTTAGTCGAACAGTTTCAAGGGGTATTTAAAGAAGACGTTGAGACGTATTTTAAAAAGGCAGAAGCAGCGATTCGAGAAGAGCGCCAAGTTTTTGTGAAGTACTATGCCAAGGAAACGATTGAGAAGAATCCGTATCAGGTGGTGGAAGGGAATGTATCGTTTAGCCATCCGAAGCATTTCAACGACCCGTTTGACTGTAATTGCTACTACGCGGATGGTCATTCGATGATGGATTTCTTCCGAGTGTTTTGCTTTACGCATGCTGCGGATAATATTTTAATGTGGTCTTATTACGCCAATAGCCACGCAGGGTATGCGCTTGAGTATTCGTATGCGAGTCTGTTGGACAAAATTCATTCTTTACAGGTAGACGGACTCTGTGTATACGGCCCGGTGGAATATATTGATAAACGTCCGAACACGAGAAGCAATAGCAATCAATTCTCGTATTCGAATCTGAATTTCTATATTAAGGCGACCTTTGCAAAATTCAAAGAGTGGCAACACGAGAGAGAATACCGTATCGTGTGCATTTTGGATGAAAACACAGAAGTCGCGCAAGAAGTTCTGGGAGATTGGGTAGTCATTCCACAAGTGGATGTCGTGCAAGGCTACGCTGGATGTAACAATGCAAAAATCAAAGTAAAGGCGCAGTACCCTATTCAAAAATTAGAAAAAGATATATTGAATTATCAACTAAAATAGCGGATAAGTAATAACCAAAAAGAAGTTTTCCATTTGAAAACTAGTGAAAAGCAGTTTAAATTACCTGCTGAAATAAGGTTCGAAATTTAATTTGATTGAATGATGACGCAAAATCCGTAAAGATTGAAGGAATCATTCTAAACAAAAACAGACTTAAAACCATCCTTTTTTAAGGGGTGATTTTAAGTCTGTTATTATTTTTGTAGCATTTTGAATGGATTTAACTTCTCGAAGAGTGGAATCAATAAGATCCAGAAGACGATGTTTCCGATGGCGTGGTACGTATCGAATAGAACGCCGTTTAAGTAGTAAATCCAGAAGTTCAGACCAGGCATGCTGTATACCCAGAAAATCGAGATGATAAAGCCATATAAGTAGCCCATCAGTCCTGCAAAGATTGGAAAAAGAATCCAAGCTAGGCGCGGGAATTGTTTTCTTTTTCTCCACAATGGACGAAGAAGCAATGCACAAGTGCAGACGAGGGCAAAACTAATCATCTGATAGAGCGTCCACGGCCCCATGCTTACTAAAAGGTTGGAAATCAATATGGAGATGCTCCCAATAGCAACGCCGTACAAAAGTCCAAGTTCTAGCGTAATCCAAATGACCACAACGGTAATCGGTTGAACATTTGGAAGTGAGAGAAGTCCAAGTCTTCCAATCACGCAAAAGGCGGATAGTAGGGCGATAAGGGTGATTTTTTTAGTTGAATTGACCATCGGACTATTGAAGTTTATTGAGTTTCCAGTCGATGACATCGCCTGCTTTTAAGATGACTTCTTTTGCACCGACAGGGCTCATCGTACCGTTCACGTCGAATAACCAGTATTTGTTTTCGGCTGGGACTTGTTCCACACCGTTGATAGAAGAGATAAAACCGTCTTTCTCAACGATTTTTAGTTGTGCTTTCATCACGTCTAGAAGATTGTCGCCTTCTTTGAAAGTGAGGGTGAACGGGCTACCTTCGATGGCTTGTCCGTCTTTTGTAACATTTAGAGTAACACTAGTGGTTTGGGCAGCAGTAGTCGTTTCAACACTTGTCGTCGTTGAGTTCGTATTTGCAGGTGTTTGTCCACATGCGGTTAAGAATATAGCTGCTGTTAAAATTCCAAAAATTTTCTTCATGAGAATCTCCTTTAGGCTGTTTTAATCAGCCCTCATTCTAACAATCTTCAGAAAACTTGTAAAGTAATTTTTGACAAAAAAGATAGAAAAGACTTTGCATTTGTGATAAAAATGGTATACTAAAGTGTAATTAATTTTTAGGAGGAATGTTATGGAACACACGAGTGAGTTCAATACAAAACTTGAAAAAGCATGTCAAAAAAAGGAGGCGCTTTTTGACGAGAGTAAAATGCGTTATGCACTGCGTTCAATGTTTGCGGGTGCATTTTTAACGATGAGTACAGCCGCAGGAGCTCATGCAGCACAAATTATAGCTGGATTAAACCCTGCGCTAAGTAGATTTACTTTTGCATTTATCTTCACTTGGGGATTAGTTTATGTTGTATTTTTAAACGGAGAGCTAGCTACTTCAAATATGATGTTCTTAACAGCGGGAGCTTATCAAAAGCATATTAAATGGTCTAAAGCAATTGCTATTTTATTCTATTGTACTCTATTTAATTTAGTTGGGGCCATGTTTATAGGAGCATTGTTCGCAAATAGTTCAGCATTTAACGGAATCAATGCAAATGAATTCATAGCAAAAGTTGCTGAATTGAAATTGTCTCGTTCAAACGAACTAATTTTATTAGAAGGTATTTTAGCAAATGTCTTTGTTAACGTAGCAATTCTTTCGTTTATTTTAATCAAGAGTGAAGAAGCTAAATTATGGATTGTTATTTCTGCAATTTTTATGTTCGTTTACCTAGTAAATGAACACGTAGTGGCGAATTTTGCATCGTTCTCTATCGTGAAATTCTCACCAGTTGGAAACTCAATCGATGCCTTGAATTGGCTAAATATTATTCGTCATTGGTCAGTATCATTTGTTGGGAACTGGATTGGTGGAGGAATCTTAATCGGGTTAGCTTATGCATTCTTAAACCGTACAAAAACTTCATATGTTGATTAATCAAAAATGAATATTGTAAAGGAAAAGAACCGCCATAGAGAAAATGGCGGTTCTTTTTTGGGTGTATTTAGTTTTGAAGACGGGGAGTTGAGCTAAACACTTCAACGCAGTGGTTTATTGACAT
>JUUF01000046.1 GCA_001058355.1 Carnobacterium maltaromaticum | reverse complement strand
AATGGTGGTCTAGGACGTCTTGCGGCTTGTTATTTAGATGCTTTAACAAGTAATGAATATCCAGTTACAGGATTCTCAATTCTTTACGAATATGGGATTTTCAAACAAGTGATTACAAACGGTTGGCAACAAGAATTCCCAGATCAATGGTTAGACCTTGGGAAATATGGCTTAGTGTACCGTAATGACGAAGAAGTTGAAGTACGTTTTGGTGGAGAATTAGAGCAAGTGATGACAGAAACTGGCTTAAAAGTGAACCACAAAAACTATACTTCGATTCAAGCGGAACCATATGATTTATTAATCTCTGGTTATGATGCTTCAGCTGTAAACACACTTCGTTTGTGGGAAGCTAAAGCAAAAACTGGTTTCAATATGAAACTATTTGAACGTGGCGAATATTCTAAATCATCAGAAGCAGAAGCAATTGCGTCTTCTATTTCGAAGTTATTATATCCAGCCGATGTAACAAACGAAGGTAAAGAGTTACGTATTAAACAACAATACTTCTTTATCAGTGCTTCATTACAACAATTAGTGAAAAACCATTACCGTGAATTTGGTACATTAGAAAACTTCTCAGAACATGTAGCGCTTCATATTAATGATACGCACCCTGCAATGGGCGTTGCTGAATTAATGCGCTTATTAGTGGATGAGTATGGCTATGGATGGGATAAAGCGTGGGAAATCACGACGAAGACATTTGCGTATACAAACCATACCATCATGGCAGAAGCATTGGAAAAATGGCCAGTATCCTTATTCCAACCAATTCTTCCACGTATTTACTCAATTATTGAAGAAATTAATAGACGTTTCTGCTTATGGGTAATGGAACAAGGAAGACAATATACATTACGTGATACAGCGATTATTTATGACGACATGATTAAGATGGCAAATCTTTCTATCGTAGGTAGTCATTATGTAAATGGGGTCTCAAAATTGCATAGTGATATTCTTGTTCGTGATACATTCAAAGCCTTTAACGATTTATATCCTGGAAAATTCGGTAATGTGACAAACGGGATTGCGCACCGCCGTTGGTTAGGTCAAGCAAATCCAGAACTTGCTACTTACTTAGAAAATTTAATCGGAGATGACTTCATTAAAGACCTCTCTGGCATTTCAAAATTGAATGCTTATAAAGATGATGAGAAAGTGCTGAAAGACT
Organism: Carnobacterium maltaromaticum; assembly: GCA_001058355.1. GTDB lineage: Bacteria > Bacillota > Bacilli > Lactobacillales > Aerococcaceae > Granulicatella. Next base: position 11,301 of record JUUF01000046.1, on the reverse strand, counting down.
TACAAGCCATTAAATTAACGAAGAAAGAGCAATTAGCGACTTACATTAAAGAAACTCTTGCGATTTCAGTAAATCCTCATTCCATTTTTGACGTACAAGTGAAGAGATTACATGAATACAAACGCCAATTATTAAATGCGTTACACATTGTATATCTTTACCATGAGATAAAATACAATGGATTACGTCCAACTCCACGTACATTCATTTTTGCTGCGAAAGCTTCTTCAGGATACCAAATGGCGAAAAACATTATTAAATTCATCCACTCAATTTCTCAAATGATTGAAAGTGACGAATTAGTACGTGAGTACATTAAAGTGGTATTCATTCCAGACTACAAAGTGACTCTAGCAGAAATTATCTTGCCAGCTGCAGATGTGAGTGAACAAATATCTCAAGCGGGTAAAGAGGCAAGTGGTACTGGTAACATGAAACTGATGTTAAATGGTGCAGTGACTCTTGGTACAATGGACGGAGCAAACGTTGAAATTTACGAAGCTGTAGGAGAAGACAATATTGTCATCTTCGGGTTAGAAACAGAGGAAGTAGAAGCGTTATATGCAAAAGGCTACAAACCTTGGGAATACTACAATAATTCACCTAAGATTAAGACCGTTCTTGATTTCATCCGTACAATGACAGTTGGTGGTATGAACTTCAACTTTATCGTGGATTACTTATTAACTCAAGATCACTATATGTGTTTGGCTGACTTTGATAGCTATGTCGAGGCGCAAGAACGCATTGAAAAAGACTTTAATGATTCATCTAAATGGATGAAGATGAGCCTTGCAAATATTGCAAATGCAGGTATCTTCTCAGCTGACCGTTCAGTTAAAGAATATGCAAAAGACATTTGGCACATCAAACCAGTTCAAGGTTAAACCAATAAAAAAAGAGATTCTCACGAGTGAGGCACGCCTCACAGTGAGAATCTTTTTTTGTGGATTAAATTTGATAAGCGGCAAAGCCAAATGCAGGAACAAGAAGTCCGTTTGGATGGTTTCTTATTTGGTGACTTGCAAAAATTTGTTTTCCGTGAAGTCCTTCAATAAATACAGTATGTGGATTCATATTGACTGCACATAGAAGAGATTCACGTTGATATACAAGGCAGCCATCGCCTTCATATACAACGGAGAAGTCTCCCTTGAAGGCTTCTTTGTTTTCTGTTCTAAAAGCTGTTAATGCTTTATAATGCTCGAAGATTTCTTCGTTGATTTTTTTCTTACTGAATGTCTTACGGTTATATGGATCACGGAATCCTTGCATTCCAATTTCATCCCCATAATAAATCGAAGGAACACCTGGTAGAGTAAATTGGATAAAGCTCGCAATCTTTAGTTTTTGAATCGCATCTTCAAGTTCAGCACCGGTTAATTCAAGTGTTGGGCGCTCATGAAGTGGAACAGCTTCCGTATCACCAAAGCCAATTTTTGTAATAATACGTTCAGTATCGTGACTATCCAGCAAGTTCATTAGAACGTCTAGAGCAGGTTTTGGATAATGATCAATGATTTCTTCGATGGCATATCGTAATGCATGTGCATTTTTTGTATGAACGAATTGAATGATAGCATCTTTCCAAGGATAGTTCATCACGCTGTCCAGTTGTTTTCCTAAGAAATAACGACGGCGATGGTCATATGCAAATTTCGTAGTCGCATCTTCCCAAACTTCACCAATAATGAGGGCATTTGGGTCTGTTTGTTTAACAGTTATCCGTAATGCGTCTAAGAACTCGTCAGGAAACTCATCCGCAACGTCTAAACGCCAGCCACCAATCCCAAGATGTTGCCAGAACGGTAAGACACCGGTTTTTGGATCATTGATAAATTTCATATAGGAAGGTTCTAATTTATTCACCGTTGGAAGGTTTGTAAAGCCCCACCAAGAGTGATACGTATCTGGAAACTCCATAAAGCTAAACCAAGGATAGTATGGAGACTCAGTTGAGTTATAGGCACCAACGCTATCATAATGACCTTGTTTGTTGAAATAAATACTGTCGTCTCCAGTATGGCTAAATACGCCGTCTAGAATAATTTCGATTCCATTATTTCTGAATTTTGCACATAGTTTTTTAAAGTCTTCATTTGTTCCTAAATATGGATCCACATTGAAATAATCCGCAGTGGAGTAGCGGTGGTTATCCGGACTTTCCATAATTGGATTTAAGTAAATACAATTTACATTTAAGGCTTTGAAGTGTTCGAGTTCTTCTTCGATTCCTTTTAAATTCCCAAGATAGAAATCCTGCGCTTTGTAATTTTCATGTGTGATACTTGATTGAGGCAATTCGTCCCACTCATCATGACGGTAACGAATCTCTTCATTGGCTGCTTTTTTCGCTTTATATTTCTCGCTTCTCTTAAAACGGTCTGGGAAGATTTGATACATAATCCCACCCTTAAACCATTCTGGAGTCGTAAATTGTTCTTCGTAAACCGTTAATTGCCAACTGTTAATTTCATGATAGTTCAGAACAGGAACAGCTTGGAATTCATGGTTAGAAAGAAAGTAAGTTCCGATTTCAGAACGAACTTCAAAATAGTAGAAATATAGTCCTGTATGTAAAGGTGAGATTTCAAATGAGTATAAAGTTGCATCTGCTTCAATCGTAGAACGACTTGGATGATAGATGCTTGTTGTTTGCGTTAAATCTTCTTTAAGTATTAATTGGATAGAAGAGAGGTGAGTCTCTTTCGTAACTTTAACTTGTATAAAAATAGTTTGGTTATCCGTCACTGCTCCTGAAGGATACTTATTTTTTAGTGAGTGATAGAAAATCATAATAGGCCCCTTTTTTTGTCAATCTATGTTCATTGTAATACAAAGCGGTAAAAAGTGATACCAAAACGGGTCTCATGAAAAGTACAGAGAATTAAACAAAAATTTTTAAGAAAATTCATGAAAACCACTGTGAAAATTTAAGAAATATGTTATAATTTAAACAAGAGAAATGTATCAATATCAACCTTCTCTAATTTTTTATCCCAACTATGAAAACGCTTATTTTATTTTTGTGAGCGAATGCGTAAAGGAGTGATGGCTTAGTGCAACAACTAGCAGAATATTTATTTCATGAAGGAAGGAATTTCCATAGTTATGATTTCCTTGGTAGCTTCTTAGGTGACAACGAATGTACATTCCGCGTATGGGCTCCAAACGCAAAAGAAGTCTATGTAACGGGGGATTTCTGTGAATGGAGACCAACCGATTATAAGATGGAGCGTATTAATCAAAATGGGATTTATGAAATCACAATTCCAAATGTAAAAGAGTACGATGCTTATAAATATGTGATTGTTCCGCATCATGGAGATTGGTTATGGAAAGCAGATCCATATGCACGCCATGCGGAAACAAGACCCAAAACAGCGTCTAAAGTATACGATTTTCCTGAATTCCAATGGTCTGACGAAAAGTGGATGAAACAAAGAACCGTCCCTTTTCAACTACCGTTAAACATTTATGAAGTTGAACTTGGTTCCTTCAAGAAGAAGGAGAATGGCGATCCCTATTCTTATCGTGAATTAGTAGATATATTAATTCCTTATGTGAAAGAGATGAACTACACGCATATTGAATTATTGCCAATTACGGAATACCCATATGATAAGTCGTGGGGCTACCAAGTGACAGGATTCTTTGCAGCGACTTCAAGATTTGGAACTCCAGAAGACTTTATGTATTTTGTGGATGAATGTCACAAGGCAGGTATCGGAATTATCTTAGACTGGGTACCAGGGCATTTTACAAAAGACGCTTTTGGGTTATATGAATTCGATGGCACACCTTGCTATGAATACGGTGACCCTCGTATCCAAGAACATAAAGGATGGGGAACGAGAGCATTTGATTACGGCAAGACTGAAGTTGTTTCATTCTTGTATTCAAGTGCAGTATTTTGGCTTGAAAAATTCCACATCGACGGACTTCGCGTGGATGCAGTAAGTTCAATGTTGTTCTATAACTACTGCAGAAGTGAAGAAGAATCCGCTCGTAATATTTATGGTGGATTTGAAAACCTAGAAGCGATTCGATTTATTCAATCTCTGAATGATTATGTACGTAATGAATATCCAGGTGTCATGATGATTGCTGAAGAGTCTACTGCTTTCGCTGGGGTTACCAAACCAGTAGAAGAAGGAGGACTTGGATTCCACTTCAAATGGAATATGGGTTGGATGAATGACTCTCTAGATTACTTAGAGAAAGATCCTCTATTTAGAGGTGGCATCCATAATCAATTTACGTTCTCGATGATGTACGCCTTCTCGGAAAACTATATTTTACCGATTTCTCATGATGAAGTCGTTCACGGAAAGAAATCGTTACTAGATAAAGCGTCTGTTTCTTATGAAGATAAGTTTTCTAATTATCGAGCTTTCATGGGTTATATGATGGCTCACCCTGGTAAGAAATTAAACTTCATGGGAAATGAAATTCCACAAATGATTGAGTGGAATGAAGAGCGTGAATTGGATTGGTTCTTACTCAAATATCCTATTCATGATGCGACTCATCGCTATGTGAAAGATTTAAACGCCTTCTACAAGAAGCATTCAGAACTGTGGCAACTTGACGGAGGCTGGACAGGATTTAGATGGCATGAGGTGGAAGATGTTTGGAATAACTGCTTCGTCTTCTCAAGAATGAATTCTAAAGGAGATTCAGTCATTGTTATCTCAAACTTCTCAGGGAACCACATTAAAAATTACGAAATTGGCGTTTCAAAATGGGGAAGCTATAAAGTTGCTCTCAACTCTGACGCTAAAAAGTATAACGGATCTGGAGTGGTGAATCGTGGACTTCATACAGTTACGAAACCACATAAAGGGTTTGATTATACACTCGCGGTGAATGTACCACCGTTTTCTACACTGTATATCATTAACAATCAATAATCGGAGGTTGGACGTATGGCAAGAAAGCAAGAAATCGTAGCAATGCTACTCGCAGGCGGACAAGGAACTCGCTTGCAAGTACTAACAAAGGATATGGCGAAACCAGCTGTTCCTTTTGGCGGGAAGTATCGTATCATCGATTTTCCTCTCTCAAATTGCGCAAATTCAGGGATTTCTACTGTTGGGGTGTTAACTCAGTTTATGCCTCTTGAGTTGAACTCTTACATGGGGAATGGGAACCCTTGGGACTTAGACCGTGTAGACGGAGGGTTAACAATTCTTCCTCCATATACAGCTGGGAAAACAGGGGAATGGTATAAAGGGACTGCCAATGCTATTTATCAAAATATTAAGTATATCGAGCAGTATGATCCAGAGTACGTATTAATCTTATCTGGGGACCACATTTATAAAATGAACTACAACAAGATGCTTGAATTCCATAAAGAGAAAAAAGCAGACTTGACGGTTGCTCATATTAATGTCCCACTAGAAGAAGCAAGTCGTTTCGGTATTTTAAATACGGATGATGATTTACGCATCGTAGAATTCTTGGAAAAACCTGAACATCCGGTTTCAACAAAAGCGTCGATGGGGATTTACATCTTTAACTGGAAAGTACTTAAAGAGTATTTAATTCGTGATGAAGAAAATCCAGAAAGTGAAAAAGACTTCGGTAAAAACATTATTCCAATGTTACTTGAAGAAGACCGTCGTATTTACGCTTTCCCATTTGCAGGATATTGGAAAGACGTAGGTACTATCGAAAGTCTATGGGAAGCAAACATGGACTTAATCAAACGAAAAGAAGACTTTAATATTTCTGATAAAACTTGGAAGATTTACTATCGCCACGAAGGCAGACTTCCTCAATATATCGGAGAGAGCGCCGAAGTGACTGAATCAATGATTTCAGATGGAACAATTGTACTAGGAAAAGTCCATGAATCAATTGTATCGTCTGGAGTATCGATTGCTCAAAATTCTAAAGTCCTTGGAAGTATCATCATGCAGAATGCGGTCATTGAAGAGGGCGCAACAGTTGTGAACTCAATTATTGCAGAAGGCACGGTTGTAAAAAGCGGTGTGACTGTAGGCCATGAAGAAATTGAACTTGGTAAAGATATGATTACCGTTATCGGCAATTTCGAAGTGGTAGAAGAAGATACGAAAGTTGGAGGAAATTAATATGATCAAAGCGTTTTGTGTATTGTTTGCAGATAATTATAGAAATGACGACCTTCAAGGGTTAGTCAGAAATCGTACGGCAGCCGCTTTACCAGTAATTTCTCGTTATCGTATGGTGGACTTTATGCTATCTTCTCTTGTACATGCAGATATCGATAATATTGCATTATTAACGAATCATAATTACAAGTCTTTACTGGATCATGTCGCTTCAGGGAAAGATTGGGATTTAAACCGTAAACACCGTGGTTTGAAGATTATTACTCCGATGTCAAACTACTTATCAACACGTATCCCGCAAAATAAAATTGAAGCGTTAGCCAATACAATGGTGTATACGCAAGATTTAGATGAAGAGTTTGTAATTTTAGCTGATACAAACATTATCGGGAAAATTGATTTCAAAGAAATGTTCCAATATCACTTAGATACTGGTTCTGATATCACTGTTGCGTATACGTACCGCAAACCAACAGTAGGGGAATCACAAATTATCTTTGATGAAAATCATAAAGTGTATGAGTCGCTTTATCACTTCGACGGATCTGATCATGAATGTGCAACACAAGTGAAAATCTACATTTTAACAAAAGAATTATTCAATGGCATTGTTAAAAAAGGGTTAACACTTGGTTGGGAAGATATCTTACGTGACTATATCGCTAAGAACCTTGAAACATTACGTGTATTTGCATACCAAATTAAAGGATACTTGAAGGTCGTTAATACGATTAAAGATTACTATGACTTAAATATGGATATGCTTGATTTTGAAAATCTTCATGATGTATTCCTTTCTGGTACTCAAGTGATTACGCGTGTTAAAGATACGGTCCCTACAGGCTATGGTAAGAAAGCTGTAGTGAAGAATTCGATTCTCGGAGACGGTTCGAAGATTCGTGGTACGGTTGAAAATAGTATTATCTTCCGTGATGTTGTCGTAGAAGAAGGTGCGGTTGTTCGTAACAGTATTATTCTTTCAAATACCGTGATTAAATCAGGTGCTCATATAGAGTATGTGATTGCTGATAAAGATGTTACGGTAAAACAACATACTGTTTTAACAGGTACGGAAGAAGTACAAGTCGTGATTGATAAAGGTAAAACCGTTTAATCAACTTTAAAAATGATAAAAAACAGCTTGGGCATTGCTCAAGCTTCTTTTTTTGCCTTAAAACTTTTCTACTGTTTGCAACAAGAGGAATAAGTTAGTAAACTAATTAAGTAGGAATTCTTTAGAAAGGAGCGTTCGGATAATGAGAAAATATGCGGTCATTGATTTGGAAACGACAGGACCAAAATACGAATCGGGGGACCGAATTTTCCAATTTGGTTGTACATTAATCGATGGCGATGAAGTGATTGAGTATGTCTCACTGAATATAAATCCTGAAAAAAGTATTCCATTCGAAATCCAATTATTAACAGGAGTCACAAATGCGGATGTGGCAACGGCTCCTTATTTTGATGAAGTTGCAATGACGATTTTTAATCTGTTAGAAGACCGAACGCTCGTCGCGCATAATGTTGGGTTTGACGGACCTTTTATTATGTCTGCTTTAAAAGATGCACTGGGTCTAGAATTGGAAGTGCCACTCATCGATACGGTGCAACTGGCTCAAATTTGTTATCCAACAGCACTCAGTTATCGTCTTAGTGATTTAACAGAGACGCTAGAGATTCGTCATACTCAAGTACATACGGCAGGCAGTGATGCTCGAGCAACAGCTGAACTATTCTTAAAAATGAAGACTAAGTTTCGAGAGTTGTCGACGATTACGTTGAAACAGCTAACCGAATTCTCTGGAGAATTACTAGGGGATACGGGTACGATTTTTGAGGAAATTTTAGAAGAAAAAGGAAAAGAAGAAAGAGAAGCTTTTCCTTTAGAACAAGGTTTCGTCATTTCACCTCTAACCGTAAAAGAGGTAGAACTAAAGTCTTCTAAACGAAAAACGAATGCACTTGAAGCTTATCAGAAATTAGTAGATTCTGGATTCTTAGAAGATAAGGCAAGTCAGCGTGAGATGATAACCACCATAGAATCGTTGATTGAAACTGACGAACCTTTGCATTTTATTGAAGCCAGCCCTGGTTCAGGGAAAACATACGCTTATTTACTGGCAGCATTTGAAAAAGCGAGTAAGAGAAAACCAATCTGGATAGTCACTTCGAACTTACTATTGCAACAACAACTGATGGAGGATAGTGTCGCTCCAATTATTACAGAGTTAAAGATTAAGACACCTGTAATTTCTATAAAAGGGCAAAGACACTATATTGATTTAACAGCCTTCAAGCGTGCAATTCACAAGTATCAAGAGGAGAGAAGTGCAAGAAACAGCCTTTCTATTATGGGGTTACTCGTGTGGATTACAAAGACGCAAACAGGTGATTTATCGGAGTGTAATCAAGCACTTCATCAAGTAACGTTATGGAAAGAAATATCGGTAAAAGATGCAAATGAGGAAGGAAGTCTGTATTGGGACAAGGCAGTAGCTTCAGTTCAACAAAGTCCAATTGTGGTTACTAATCATGCATTCCTTATTCAGTACGCTTCATTGATTGCTCATCGTGTAAAACCTGTTGTACTGATTGATGAAGTGCAGCAGTTTGAGCATGCCTTAGAGCAATATGGCACGACTACCGTTAACTTTTCTCATTTATTTGAGTTGCAACAATTATGGTCTGATCATCACTTAAATGTGATGTTTCATTTTTCAAAAGAAGAGGAACATCTCTCTCGTACGATGAATCGTAAGTTATTAGAAATTTGTGATTTATATGAAACTTGGTTTGAAGAGTTGAAGAGTGGACAACAACTGTCATCTTCTTTTGTATTTACATCCAGTGAGTGGAAGGAGTCAATCCACTGTGAAATGGTGAATGCCATGCAAAAGGCACTGTCTGGCGTAATGAATTTACTGCAAGCCAATGCGGATAAGACCACTTTATTTGAAGAAAGTAGTTATTTATTAAAAGAACTAATGGAGTCTATTTCTCAATTTCAAATGGAGGCCAACGATTATTTTGTCATCGAAGAAAAAGAACAGTACGGTCAAAATACTCTAGAATTATTAAGAGTTAAGCCAGTTATTCAGGTCTTTCATCAGTTTAGAGAGAAGATGAGACAAATAATTGGAATTTCAGCAACGATTCCAACGTTTACACCGTTATTCCATGAGTTAGAGGCAAAAGAGAAGTTGACGGTGATCGAGACAAAAGCAGCAACTGCCGACCATCAAATATTTATCCCTAATGATTTGGTGGCCGTAAATTCTTCCTCGAGTCAACAGTATCATGCACAAATTGCAGACTGTATCGAAAAAATTTATGAGCGAAAGGGCGGAAGAATGCTTGTCTTGATGCATTCTGTTGAAGCGCTCTTAGCAGTAGAGAGTCTGTTAGAAGACTTTTGCCGTGCTCATCAAATTGAACTTTTGGCTCAAAAAGGACCTCAAATGGGTCGAAGAATCCAACGTCGTTTCCAAGAAAGAAATGATGCGATTTTACTGGGTGTCTATAGCTTCTGGGAAGGATTTGATAGTGGCGGCCAATCCATCGATTCACTCGTAATCACCAAATTGCCATTCCCAAATCCAGTGTCAACGGCTCAACAAATTATTCAACTAGAGATGAAAGAGCAAGAGCGTTCTTATTTTGGCCATTACGCGATGAAGATGATGCTTCTTCAACTGTATCAAGGGCTAGGACGTTTTAGTAGACCGCATCAAAAGAGTGCCGAAATTTGGTTGTTAGATGTTCGGGCAACGATTAGCAAATATGCGATGAAAGTAAAAAGTGTTTTCCCGGAAAACGCTACGGTTATAGAGAAACCATTTAAGAAGTGTTTGAACATTGGGAAGAATAAAAATATGTAGGGTATCGTCTTATATGTATGGTGGTATTTTTGCTTTAAATAGCGTATAATACCATTATCTATGAAAATTAGAGTAGAGGAGAGAAATTGATGAAACGCAGAACAATGTTTATTCTTTTACTCACTTTATTTCTATTATTTTTAGCTGCTGCAAGTATCTTTTTAGTAAGTGTGGATCCAAAGATTAAAAAACGTAACGAAGCACTTACGATGATGGCACCAACCGTAGAATTTTCAAAAGTAACGAAGTTTTACTTGTACAATACGGATGCGTCTTATTACACCGTTATGGGTGAAGATAAAGACGGAAATGCCATTTATGCAATCATTCCTGAAGAAGGTGGAGATGTGACAATTCTTCAGCAATCAGCAGTGGTCAATGAGCAAGAAGCTCGTTCAATTACATTACAAGATAAACCAGACGTTGAAGTGCTTGAAGCAAGACTTGGCCTTTTAAACGGGGAACCTGTATGGGAAGTCAATTATCGTATGAGTAATCAACGTATTGGGTATTACTATATTTCAGCGAAAAATGGTAAATGGATTAAAGATATTGAGAATATATAGAAATTGGTGATTTATGGTAAAAATTTCAGATAGAGTATCGAAAATTTTGCCTTCAGGAACTCTGGCGATGACACAAAAAGCTAGAGAACTAAAAGCTCAGGGAAGAAAAATCATTAGTTTATCGATTGGTGAACCTGATTTTAATACACCTGAAGTGATTACAGAGGCAGCCATTGATGCTTTAAGAAAACACGAAACCGATCATTATACACCAGCTTTGGGAATAGATAAGTTAAGACAGGCGATTTGTGATTTTCATAAACGTAAAGATGGAATTGATTTGCAAAAGGAGCAAGTTGCGACTTTTGCGGGTGCAAAATTTGCACTGTATTCAGTCTTTATGACTTTAGTAGATCCAGGAGACGAGGTTTTAATTCCAATTCCTTACTGGGTGAGTTATGCCGAACAAATTCAATTAGCGGATGGCGTTCCGGTGTATATTGAAACTAGAGAGAAGAATTCGTTTAAACTAACTGTGGATTTACTAAATGAATACGTAACGGATAAGACAAAACTCTTGGTGCTCAATGCGCCTTCGAATCCTTCAGGGCTCTTGTATACAAAAGAAGAGTTACGAGCGATTGGAAATTGGGCATTAGAACATAATGTATTTGTCGTATCGGACGAAATTTATTATGAATTAGTCTATGATGCGCCTTCCATCAGTATGGCAAGTTTATCCCAAGAGATTTTTAATAATACATTAGTGATTAATGGATTATCAAAATCAGTTGCGATGACTGGATGGAGACT
>JUUF01000461.1 GCA_001058355.1 Carnobacterium maltaromaticum | reverse complement strand
GAAGAAGAAGCACTCGAATTAAACAAAACAGACTTCGGATATGAACTCGTAACTTCTAAACAAACGCACTACGCGAAAACAGTGATTATCGCTTGTGGGAACGGAGCTTTCCGTCCACGTAAACTCGATGTAGAAAATGCAGAAACTTATGAAAACAGCAACCTGCACTACTTCGTAACAAACTTAGAGCGATTCCGCGACCGTACTGTAGCCATCTGCGGTGGTGGCGACTCTGCGGTAGACTGGGCACTAGCTTTAGAACCAATCGCAAAGAAAGTGACGATCGTCCATCGTCGTCCACAGTTCCGCGCACAAGAACATAGCGTGAAACAACTAGAAGAATCAAGCGTCGACATTTTAACGCCTTATCTTCCAGACCAAATTATTGGCGATGGCGAAACCATTCAATCGGTTGTCCTCAAACATGCTAAAGGTGAAGACCAAATTGAACTTCCTGTTGACGATTTTATCGTGAACTATGGCTTCTCTTCTTCTATTGGAGGAATGAAGAACTGGGGATTCGATGTGGTTCGTAACACCATCGTGACAAACAGCCAAATGGAAACGACTCTTCCTGGCGTCTTTGCCGTTGGAGATATCGCAACTTACGATGGCAAAGTAAAAATCATCGCTACTGGATTTGGTGAAGCACCTGTTGCCATTAACGCTGCAATGACTTACGTGAATCCAAATAGCCGTCCGAGCACGATTCATAGCTCGTCAATGTTCTAACCGTTTACAAAATTTCAAAAAGAACGCTCAATTCATTTGGGCGTTCTTTGTATTTTGTGTTAAAATAAAAAGCTACTCTTTTTAAAAGGGTTTCATAATTTGTTAAAAGGAGGATTTTTCAGATGAAAAGCCCAAAAGAATTACACGAACGCTGTTTAGAATTATTATCTGAACGCGGTGTAGAATTAGAACAAATTGCTGAATTAGTTTATTTCTTACAAGAAAGATATGTACCAGGATTAACGAAAGAAGAATGCTTATTAAACGTTAATAGCGTATTGAAGAAACGCGAAGTTCAAAACGCCGTTATCACTGGTATCGAAATGGATAAATTAGCAGAAGAAAAGAAATTACATCCATTATTAAACGATGTCTTATCTCAAGACGAGCCTTTATACGGTGTCGATGAAATCTTAGCATTATCGATCGTAAACGTATATGGTTCAATCGGATTTACAAACTACGGTTATATCGATAAAGTAAAACCAGGAATTCTTAAGAACTTAGATGACAAATCAACTGGTAAAGTAAACATCTTCTTAGACGACTTAGTAGGAGCTATCGCAGCCGCTGCAGCAAGCCGTCTAGCACACAGCATTCCAGCCAAAGAAGAATTAGACTAATCAAGCAAAAAGGATGAAGCACCATGCTTCATCCTTTTCTAAATTTATAGAGTGATACCTTATACGGTA
>JUUF01000460.1 GCA_001058355.1 Carnobacterium maltaromaticum | reverse complement strand
ACACTATTTGACAAAGAGCCCAAAAAACACCCAAGGGTTCCCTCAGGTGTTCAGGCTATCTATTGTTTAGATTTTTGATACAGCTTCTGCTACTAATGCTTCAACTTCTTCAACAGTTGCACATTCGTTAATTGCTTTAGCTGCTAATGCTTGCATATCGCCTAATGTTAATTTAGAAATTAAGCTACGTGTTTTTAGAACACTTGATGCAGACATTGAGAACTCGTCTAATCCAAGACCTACTAATAGAGGTACAGCTGTTTGATCCCCAGCCATTTCCCCACACATTCCAGCCCATTTGCCTTCTTTGTGTGCTGAATCAATCACGTGTTTGATTAACGTTAAGATTGATGGGTTGTATGGTTGGTATAAGTATGAAACGCGTTCGTTCATACGGTCAGCAGCCATTGTGTATTGGATTAAGTCGTTTGTTCCGATACTGAAAAAGTCCACTTCTTTAGCGAATTGGTGAGCTAAAACTGCCGCTGCAGGAATTTCAATCATGATACCAACTTGGATATCGTCGCTGACTGCAACACCTTCTGCGATTAATTTAGCTTTTTCTTCTTCTAATAATGCTTTAGCGCCACGGAAATCATTTAATGTCGCAATCATTGGGAACATGATACGTAATTTACCGTATACAGAAGCACGTAATAACGCACGTAATTGTGTACGGAACATTTCAGGTTCGTTTAATGAAATACGAATTGCACGATATCCTAAGAATGGGTTCATTTCGTGTGGTAATGGTAAGTATGGTAACTCTTTATCCCCACCGATATCCATTGTACGAACGACAACAGGTTTTCCATTCATGCCTTCTAAAACAGCTTTGTAAGCTTCAAATTGATCTTCTTCTGTTGGCATTTCGTGAGAATCCATGTATAAGAATTCTGTACGGTATAAACCAACACCTTCTGCACCATTGTTTACAACACCTTCTAAATCTTTTGGTGTACCAATGTTTGCAGCCAATTCAACTTGATGGCCATCTTTAGTGTAAGTTTTTGAATCTTTTAATTTTTCCCATTCAGCTTGTTGAGCCGCAAATGCTTCTGCTTTAGCACGGTATTCAGCAACCACTTCTTCAGATGGGTTAAGGAATACTTCCCCTGATAAACCATCCACGATAATGATATCTCCGTCTTTAGCAATTGAAGTCACTTCTTTAGTACCAACGATAGCTGGAATTTCTAAAGAACGCGCCATAATAGCTGAGTGAGAAGTACGTCCACCAATATCAGTAACGAAAGCTTTAACGTATTGGCGATTTAATTGAGCTGTATCACTCGGTGTTAAATCGGCAGCTACGATAATCACTTCATCTTTGATAGTTGCTGGGCTAGGAATTTTAACGCCTAATAAATGAGCTAAGATACGTTTTGATACGTCACGAATGTCCGCAGCACGTTCTTGCATATAAGGGTTATCTTCCATTCCTGCAAAAATAGAAATAAACATATCTGTTACTTCTTTTAATGCAGATTCCGCATTCACTTTGTTAGATGTAATGTTATCTTTAACTTGTCCAATTAATTCTGGATCGCTTAAAACCATTAAGTGAGCATCGAAAACTTGCGCTTCTTCTTCACCTAAGTTTTTCAAAGCAGTCTCTTTGATTAATTCGACATCTTTTATTGACGCTGCTAATGCATCATCCAAGCGTGAAACTTCTTTTTCTGAATCTTCAACAGTAACTTTTGTGACTGTTAAATCTGGTTCAGTCAAAGTATATACTTTGGCAATTGCGATGCCATCACTAGCAGCAATCCCTTGTAATGTTGGTTTCATATTATTCAGCTAATCCTTCTTTTTTCATTGTTTCGTCAATTCCTGCTAATGCTTCTGCTTCGTCAGCACCTTCAGCAGTGATCACTACGTCAGCACCTTGGCCAACACCTAATGACATAACGCCCATGATTGATTTTAAGTTAACAGATTTTCCTTTGTATTCTAATTGGATATCTGAACTATATTTGCTTGCTGTTTGAACTAATAAAGTTGCTGGGCGAGCGTGGATCCCTGTTTCTGCGATTACATGATATTCTTTCTTTTCCATATTGAAAGTCTCCTTTGAAAGTAAATTTTTGTTAAGAAATGTACGTTCGAGAGCATGTAAGCCTCAAAAATACAACCCTTTCAATTAATAAGATTACCATTTTTTGAGAAATTTAACAACTATTTAAATACATTTTTTAAAAGCACTTTCATCACAATCCCTATCACACTTACAAAAAAATCTCTTGATTGAAAATTCTTTAAAATTTAATAACTTTTCTTAAATTTTTAGGTGAAAATGAAGCAAAAAAAATGTATAATGGTTTCAAGGACTTTTTCAGAAGGAGGCTGTGTCTATGAAACTTATCGATATTACCAATTCTCACTCGCAACTTGTCAATGAACAGTTAGCAAATACAGATGCGTACTTCATCAAGGTATATTCACTTGGTCAAACAACTGTTTTCTATGCTGACGCTGCCACTCACCGTGATATTGTAATCTTAAACAGAAAAAGACGTATTAAAGATGTTGAAATTGAATTCGTCGTTCAACGCCTATTCCATATGAAACCAGAAGGGCTGGATATTATTCATGCTGATAACTTTGTTGAAATCAGCATTCCAGTGGAGAAAAAACGACCTACGTTCAATTAATATAGATAAACTGAAACCGGCAACGAGTACAATTTCGTTGGCGGTCTTTTTATTTTTGAAGCGAAAAAAGACCATATATGGTCATTTGAAGTGCACCCCCAAAGTTTGATTTTCTGTCTAACCTTTTTGGGGGTGCACTTCACATTAAAAAAAGTAGACAATTACCATAT
>JUUF01000459.1 GCA_001058355.1 Carnobacterium maltaromaticum | reverse complement strand
AACACGTCCACGCAATTGATGTAGTTGCGCTAATCCAAATCGGTCCGCATCCAGAATGACCATCACCGTAGCATTTGGCACGTCCACCCCAACTTCGATGACCGTTGTAGAGACGAGCACTTGTAGTTTATTGGCTTTGAAGTCCGCCATCACCGCTTCTTTTTCGTCAGCTGGCATTTTCCCGTGCAGGAGTCCCACTTTGACGCGGTCTGAGAAATGCGCTGAAATCATGCGGTAAATCTCTTCGGCGTTTTGCACATCAAGATGTTCCGACTCTTCGATTAAAGGTGAAATCATATAGGCTTGGCGCCCTTTTTGAATTTGTCGCTCCACGAAGTCAAAAATTTGTTCCATTTCTTGCTCACGAACCCAAGTCGTTTTGATTGGCTGACGACCACGAGGAATCTCCCCAAGGATAGATATATCCATTTCCCCAAAGGCCGTAATCGCAAGTGTTCTAGGAATTGGCGTTGCCGTCATTTGAAGCACGTTCACGCCTGCACCTTTTCCAGCGAGCGCCTGACGTTGCTGCACCCCGAAGCGATGCTGTTCGTCGATCACGACAAAAGCTAAGTCTTTAAAGTTCACATCTTGTTGGAACAAGGCATGTGTCCCGATTACAAGGTTTGCCTCCCCACTCTCAATCGTTGCGAGTAACTCTTTTCGCTTCTTCTGCGAACGATTCATACTTCCGGTTAACAACACTGCTTTCAAAGATGTCCCCTGAATTAATTTTTCAATCGTCAGCATATGTTGTTCCGCTAGTATTTCTGTCGGAACCATGAGGGCTGCTTGCTTTCCTGTTAGAGCCGTTGCGACCATGGCAATCGTTGCTACAATCGTCTTCCCGCTCCCTACATCCCCCTGTAAGAGACGATTCATCTCGTAAGGCGCACGTAGGTCAAAGCAAATCTCATTCACGACTTTCTTTTGCCCATCTGTGAGTTCAAACGGCAATGTCTGAATAAACGTCTTCAGCGTGGCATTATCATACAGTACCGCTTGCCCTTTTGTTTGCTGGTGGCGCTTCTGACGCATCCATTGCAAGCGCAGTTGATATAAGAAGAGTTCCTGGTAGACGAGCTGATACTGCGCACTCTGTCTTTCCAGTTCATCTTTTGGAAAATGCATTGCCCGTACAGCATCTCTATGCCCCATCAAGTGGTGCGACGCCGTCAACTCTTTCGGCAATACTTCTGGAATTTTATCTTCAAAACGCTCCATCGCCGTTTGAACGAGTTTTAGAATCGTCGCCTGCTTCAACGATTTATTCGTGCGATAAACCGCCTCAACTTGGTCCCCTTCTTCATCCTCCACATTTCGGTTCGATAAGATTTTCATCCCCATCAACGTCGTTCGCTTTGCATCCCATTTTCCATAGATGGCAATCTCTTCACCTTGAACAATTTTATCTTTTAAATACGGCTGATTAAAGAACGCGACTTGGATGACTTGCTTTTCAATCGCCATGCGAAACGCCAATCGATTCTTCTTGAAGCCGTAGTAGCTCACAACCGGTTGCGTCGCCACAAGCCCTTTAAGCGTGACTTTTTCTTGATCCATAATCGTTTGCACATCACGAATTTGAATATCTTCATAACGAAACGGAAAATGCGTTAATAGGTCATAGACCGTCTCGATGCCAAGTTCTGCTAATGGCTCTAATCGTTTTGGTCCAACGCCCGGCAAGACTTGCACACTTTGAAAGACTTCACTCATCCAATCACATCCTTTCTACTTTAATAAGTGTAATTCAAGTTCCGTTTAATCGTCAAGGGGAAGGAAAGTTCCAACAGTCGTGAAGATTCTCTTTAGGATTTATTCATCGGTATCACAAATCCGGCACCTCCCTGAGTCTTCGTCTCAGGGTTACCAAGCTTCAAAGCGAGGCTAAGGAATAAATTCCTAACCCTCGCTAATTCACATTGGTTGCTTACTCGGTACTGTGATTCCGATAAAATCCTAAAGAATCTTCACTCCTTTAACTTTCCTTCCTCCCTCCTCAACTCTTACTGTGCTGAAAGGTTTGATGTGCATTCCACTTATTGCATTCTTTCCAAGGTTCAGTAATTCGCATCAAGTACGCTCGCTATTCATGCGAATATAGAATCCGAAAGGCTTCCCAGGAATATTTCAAAGCACTTCCCTCCCTCATTTTCCTTCCTCTCTCCTTGAACCCTACAGTGCAGGGAGTTTTGATGTGCATTCCACAAAGTGCAGTGCTTCCCCTCGTTGAACCTTTCCGCACTAAAAAAACTGGGGAGCACTCACTCCGTTCCCTTTTTCCCATTTGGAGGCGAGTGAAGACTCAAAAGCACGCAAAAACAAGAAAGCACTCTCTGTCATAGCGAAATCCCTGATATGAGCACCAGAACCAACCAGTAACACTTACTTATTAATAGAATATCATCCTTGAGGATTACGGAGAATACTGCGGATTCCATAATAACTGTAATGGGGAATCGCATTAAAACGAATAAGAGGGC
>JUUF01000458.1 GCA_001058355.1 Carnobacterium maltaromaticum | reverse complement strand
TCATAAACCACTCGCTGAGGGACAACTCCTCCCTCCTCAGTAATGTAATAAAGATTATTACCATCTCTCCATATATGCTGGCCATATCCTTCGACTTCTTCGAACTGAATGACATCTTCCCACTTTAAAGTTGTGCGCCCCATACATAATCACCTCTTTTTTGAACTTATGTCCTTGAATAATAATTTTTAAATGCTTCACTTAATAGTAGTTATTTTTCTTTAGATTGGTCCCAAAGCGGGGATGGATATTGAGGAGCCCAACCATTGGAAATATAGTACTTGTTTCTTGAAACAGTATGTTCTAATAACTCCATAAATTTTTCTTTTGCTTC
>JUUF01000457.1 GCA_001058355.1 Carnobacterium maltaromaticum | reverse complement strand
CACTATAACTCTTTCAATAAAAAACAAAAAGACGCAAGTCTATCTTTTTCCTTTTAAAGAGCACCAATTTAGTATTATTTCTTTTAACGTTATTTATCATATGTCACAAAAAAGCTCCCGGCACCAATTGGTACCAGGAGCAGTGTTGATTTTAATGCAAGACTTTGTTTAAGAAGTTTTGAGTACGTTCGTTTTGTGGGTTACCAAACACTTCTTCAGGAGTTCCTTCTTCGATGATATAACCACCATCCATGAAGATAACGCGATCGCTAACCTCACGCGCAAATCCCATCTCGTGTGTTACCACAACCATCGTCATCCCTTCTTTAGCTAGGTTTTGCATTACTTCTAATACATCCCCAACCATCTCTGGGTCGAGTGCCGAAGTTGGTTCATCGAATAATAACATCTTCGGTTTCATTGCAAGCGCGCGGGCAATGGCCACACGTTGTTTTTGCCCCCCTGAAAGAGATTTAGGAGAGACATCAGCCTTGTCTGCAAGACCAACCATGCCTAGAAGTTCCATTGCATGTTCAGTTGCAGCTTCTTTTGTTTCACGACCTAATTCTACAGGAGCTAAAATGATATTTTCTAGAACGCTTAGGTGAGGGAAGAGGTTGAAGTGTTGGAACACCAT
>JUUF01000456.1 GCA_001058355.1 Carnobacterium maltaromaticum | reverse complement strand
CCTTTTCTCACATCCTGTTTTTTAGTGAGCAACCATCTCTTGTGCAATTTCCAACCCTGTCAAGTTTGATGGGTAGTATGTTGGCCAATTGTCCATTTCTTCGAATAATTTTTCTTGGCTTTCATTGCCCATAAAGATGTGGAAGTGTTCTGCTTTCACTGGAGCGATGTTGTGGTCGCTGAATTGAACGTATTTAGGAGCGCCTTCTACTGGGTTCACCGCTTCGAATAAGAAGCGGACGCCGCGGTTTCCTTTTTTGTATGTTAGGATTTTATATCCTACATATTTGTATTCCGCTTTAGCAGTTGTTCCATCCTCTTTTTGGAACTCCATTGTAGTATCCGTGATATTGATATTTTTAATATCTGTTTTATATCCTGTTGTGTAGTATGCTTTGTACTCGTCTTTTGTCATCTTTTTGCCAATTTTTGCTTTGTAGTCAAAGACTGGATCAAGAGTGCCATCCACTAAGTAAGGATATACGGATTGCCATTCGCCAGCGTAATCAGAAAGTGTGCGATCTTTTACAGCACTGTCTTCGAAGTAGCCTTTGTGGACTGTTTTTTCGTCTTCTGCGTGTTCTGGTTGGATGTCTTTTCCTGGTTGGTCTGTCGTTTTCTTCAACGCTTCAAGGTTTTCGCGCATTACAGAGATATAGTCTTCACCTTTATCCATTTCCTCTTTTGTTAAAGATTCGATTGGATTTAATACGGCTAACTCAACGCCCGCTTCTTCCGCTAACGTTTTCGCGATTTTCTCAGAAGCATTTTCTTCAAAGTAAATAATCTTAATGTCGTTTTCTTTCACGTATTTTGTTAATTCTGCTAAACGTGCAGCACTTGGCTCAGCTTCAGGTGAAATTCCAGTAATTCCCACTTGGTTTAAGCCGTAGTCTAATGCTAAATAGTGGAATGCAGTATGTTGTGTCACAAAGTTCTTTTGTTTTGCATCTTTAAACGCATTTTTGTAGTCATTATGCAAAGCCGTTAATTTTTCGATATAGGCTTTAGCGTTTTTCTCGAACGCGTCTTTACGGTCAGGGAAAGCTTCCACTAACTGTTTTGTAATGTTTTGAACCATTTGAATCGCACGTTCTGGTGATAACCATACGTGTGGATCGTATTCATGGCTGTGGCCTTCGCCAGCGTGGTCATGTTCCTCTTCTTCCTCTTCACCGCCAGGAAGGAGTACCATATCTTTTGTTGCGCTGATGGCTTTGACTTTGCTATCAGATTCGATAGTCTTTAGAACTGCTGGGATCCAAGTTTCCATATACTCGCTATCATACACAAGTGCATCTGCCTCGCTCATTTTTGCGATTTCTTTTGCAGAAGGCTCGTAGTCATGTGGCTCTGTTCCAGCACCGATGACAAGCGATACGTCTCCTTCATCCCCTACAATGTTTCTTGTAAAATCGTAAATCGGAAAGAAAGTCGTTGAAATTTTTAGCTTTCCTGATTGTGTTTTGCTATTTGAATTACTTGGCGCACATCCAACGGCAACCAGTATAAACATCAATAATAATCCAATAAATGTCGTTTTTTTCATGATATATTCTGTCTCCATTTCTTAAATCGTAATTCTTACGTTTTACATTGTAGCACCTCACAAGATTCATTGCAAGGATTATTTTCTGAAAATGTTTTGACAGCAAGTTACTTATCATGTGCTAGTCATGAAAAAGTTTTGTTGAACTTATTTCTCCTGCGCAATCTTTTATATTCTGTTCTTAAGACTCGTAGCATTTTTGAACTTCACGATAGCACCTCAATATATGAATAAATTTTATCGGTGACTCTGAAGAGCTTTGCGTAATACATCAATTTTTGATAGTTTACCGAATGCTTTTGGAAATATAGTTTGAAAGCTTGTGCAATCAATTGTACATCCATTTTATATACCGGACGCAAGCACTCTACTAGAGTCCTCTCTATTTCATATATACGGATTCTTTGCCCTTTTTGGCGTTCAATTTCTACAATCCCCACATCAAAATTAGTACGTGTCACAACAGGTTTCACTTCTTGTGCTTGTTTAATAGTTGAAGTATTCACTCCGTATGGGAACATCATCGTTTTCTCAAATGGCACAGTTAACGATAATCCATGTAACCACAATGCCGTATCGAGTGCGTATACTCCTTTTGGATTGCGTAATTGAATTAAATACCAGTCATCCATATAGTTATCTGTCAACCCGTACAAACCATTTCCGAGCGGCTCAAGCAACTCTTGCTCAATCATTTTTCGATACGTTCGATAGCTTAATCCTGCTTCTTTCACATCACGATAAGATAGGATACCATTATTTCTTTTTAAATACTCCAGAATTTCTGTTTGTTTTGGATTCATTCTTTCACCTCCTAAAACGTAAACAAATTACTAACAAGTTGTAATAATGTTAGCAAAATGTTTACCTTTTTTCAACCCACAAAAAAAGTCTTATCCGCATCATCGCAAATAAGACTTCTCTTCTATTAGATTAATACTTTCGATAAGAACGATTGCGTACGCTCCATTTGCGGATTCTCAAGGACTTCTTTTGGATGTCCTTCTTCCACAATCACGCCACCGTCCATGAAGATTAAACGCGTTCCCACTTCACGGGCAAATCCCATTTCGTGCGTTACGACAACCATGGTCATGCCTCCTGCTGCAAGTTCCTTCATTACGTTTAGCACTTCGCCGACCATTTCTGGATCCAGCGCTGACGTTGGTTCATCGAACAAGAGCACATCGGGTTCCATCGCAAGTGAACGTGCAATCGCGATTCTTTGTTTTTGTCCCCCGGATAGTGAGTTTGGATAGACATCCGCTTTATCAGCTAAGCCCATTTTCTCTAGAAGCTCGTGCGCTTTTTGTTCTGCGACCGCCTTGTCGATTTTCTTCAATTGAATTGGTCCAATCGTGATATTTTCTAATACGGTTAAATGCGGGAATAAATTGAAGTGTTGGAACACCAT
>JUUF01000455.1 GCA_001058355.1 Carnobacterium maltaromaticum | reverse complement strand
ATCCAGCTTTTTCAATCAATTCTCTAGAAGCTTTGAAACTTACTGCATTACCATCTCCTGAGAAAGAGTCTGGGAAAGCTTTTTGCAGATCTTTCACTTTAGCTACTGAATAGTCAATCGTTACAAGTTGAGTAATCACTCCGTCTTTTGATTCTAGAGTAGCAGTAATCCCTTTGATTTTAGTGTATTCCTCATTCTCTTCTTTAAGTTGTTCCATTGCTTCGTCTTCAGAGATTGGTAACTCAGAAATAACGTATTTCGTTTCAGCAGACTGCTTCGTTACAACGTCTCCTTTATAGTAATAAGTTATTGTTGA
>JUUF01000045.1 GCA_001058355.1 Carnobacterium maltaromaticum | reverse complement strand
ATAAGTGAATTTTGGGCAGTTGTGCTAGTTGTTAAATTCAATAAAGAAAACTTTGAGATAATCGCTGAGTGGTGTGGCTACTGGAACTGCGAAATCACTTGGCAGGCCTTTTTTCAAGACGATGCGGAACTTGCGATTGCCTTCTGCTTCCTGGATTCCTTTCTCAATCATTTGTTGAAATTGAGATTCGCTCACATTCGCAGCGTTTGTTGATAACACGAGCGTTCCTTTTGGCGCAACTAATGGAGTGATTTGGGCTACTAGTTTGCCGTAGTCTTTGGCCACAGAGAAAGTTCTCTTCTTCGTGCGGGCAAAACTTGGTGGATCGACCACGACCGTATCAAACTTCAACTGTTTCTTCACGGCGTATTTGAAATAATCGAATACGTCCATCACATAAATTTGTTGGGTTTCTGGGTCGATTCCATTCACTGCAAATTGTTCTTTTGTCTTATCAAGACTGCGGTTCGCAACGTCCACGCTGGTCGTTTTAATGGCGCCACCCATCGCTGCTGCTACAGAAAAGGCACCTGTATAACTGAAGGTATTTAATACCGTACGTCCTGCACTGTAACGCTGGCGAATCGTTTCGCGCACCTCGCGTTGGTCTAGGAAGATACCCGTCATCAAACCTTCATTCATATAGGTCGCGTATTTAACACCATTCTCCAATACGATTAATGGTTCTGGTGCTTCTATCCCGCCGACAAATTGGCTTTCTGGCAAGTCCGCTTCATTCTTGAAACGAATTTTTTCGTAGACACCCTTCACGCCTTCAAACGAAGCAAGAGCCTGCGTTAAAATCAGGTCACGGTAATGATAGACACCCTCGCTATACCAAGAGACAACGATAAACCCATCATACCAGTCGATTGTCACGCCTCCAAAGCCGTCGCCCTCCCCATTGAAGAGACGGAACGTCGTCGTATCATCTGAATGTAAGAGCGCACGGCGGTTTTCGAAGGCCGTCTTGAAGATGCCGCTAAAGAACGCATCATCCAACGGTTCGTCTTCCTCGCGGCTATACACCCACGCAACTCCCTTATTTTGGAACCCAACATAGGCCATCCCTAAGAAGCGACGTTGTTGGTCAACAACTTTCACCACTTCGCCTTCATCTGCGCGAAGTTCTTGCGCTAGGTCCATCTGACTGATCAGTGGACTTCCTTTTTTAATCAATCCCGCTGCTTTTTGTTTCAAGATGATTGTTCCCATAGATTATTTTCCCCTCCATTTCATAATGGCACGATACAGTAGGAATCCAAGCCAACTTCCTAGAACATTACAAAGAATGTCGTCGATATGGCTGACCCCTGTGTAAAAGATAAATTGAAAGAACTCGATGGCAAAAGAGGTCCAGAACCCGTACCAGAGTGAACGTGAGTGTCCTTTTTCTTTTCCATAGAGCAAACCGCAGAAAAATCCAAGTGGCATAAACCACACGATATTTCCTACTACATTATAATACGCTGCAAAGACCGAACCTTGCATAAATAATTTAATACTATCGACAAACGGCACCCACATAATATCCGAGAGCGGATGCGAGACAATCTGTAGCGTAAACGTCTCGTTCGTGCTTCTGAAAATCGTGAGCTGCGCGAGCAATATAATATAGAAGATAAATAAATTTCGGTAGACCTCCCACTTCCAGACGATTTCGCCTTTTTTCCGTGAGAATAAATAAATAGACCAAACGATCAACCATCCGATAAACAGGACGATTGCGTGGTCTACACTGAAAATAAACAAACGAACAAGTGGAAGGTGATTCACTCGCCCATCAAATAATTGGACTAGCCATTGATAGAATGGGCCAAGTAAATACATTTCCTTCCTCCTTGTTCGTTCTCCTTAAATTACAATTCACTTTCGCCAGGAAATACCACTCTAAAGGTTGTTCCCTTGCCAACTTCACTTTTCACAGAGATTTTACCGCGGTGACTATCCACAAGCGACTTCACAATCGCAAGGCCAAGGCCGCTTTCTCCGTACTTCGTGCTCTTTCTTGAAACGTCTGCTTTATAGAAACGTTCCCAGATTTCTTTGATTTCTCTCTCGTCAATTCCGATACCTGTATCAGAAATCTCAACAATCGCTTTTTTACCTTCGTTCCACGCCTTCACTAGAATTTCCCCATTATCCGTAAATTGGTTGGCATTCTTTGTAATGTTCACCAAGATTTGGACAAAGCGGTCATAGTCAGCATAGACGCTGAAGTTTGTATCGCATTCATAGCGCAATGTATTATTTTTTACTTTCGCTAATTCACGAATTTGTTCTACAACGGTTTGAATTGCTCCAATCCCTGCAAAACGATGTTGTACTAATACAATTTGGTTCGAACGAATCTTCTCGTAGTCGAGGTTTTCGTTAACAAGCCTGATCAATCGTTGCGTCTCGCTAGAAATCAATTCCAGCGAACGGCCACGACGAGACTCTGGCACCATATTGTATTTCAAGCCATCGAGCAATCCATTCATGGTTGTCAATGGTGTACGCATTTCGTGCGCCACGTCCATCATAAATTGGCGGCGGACATTTTCTTGTCGCTCAACCTCTTTTTCAGACTCACGCAGCGAACGCGCCATGTTGTTAAAGTCTTTCATTAAGTCGTCAAACTCGTCTCGACTTTCGACAGGAAGTTTAACATCAAAGTCCCCTTCCGAAATCTTATGAGTCGCCTTACGCAACTTGTTGATTCGACGTGTTTGATAGTTTGCAAAAACAAAACTCATCATAATTCCAATGATAATCGCAGCGCCAAACGCAATAAACATCGAATTACGAAGTTCGCGTACTTCGGTTTGAATACGACTCATCGGACTGGCTAAAGCCACATATCCTTTATACTGTCCATTTTTAATAATGGGATAGTATACCGTGATTAAGTTATCTACGGCTTCTCCGGTAAAGTTCATTTGAACTTCTTTCAAGTTAATCGCAGCACCATTTTTTAAGTGGTTTAGTTCATCCTCTGTCAGTGCAGAGTTTGTATCTAAACTTCTAGAAGGATAGGTCATCTCGTTGTTTTCATCAAACATCGCTATACTGACATTTTCCTCGCGTAAAATGGTCCCCAACTTGTAAATATCCGCATCGCTCATATCAGTCGCAATTAATCCTTTGGCGTACGACTGCAATTGCTGAGACCGCTGTGTATACACATTATTACTCATTACGTTGTAGAAAAGAATTCCACATGCAGCAATCGTCAACAGCACAACGGATACGAACCCGAAGAGTTGCTGATAAAAGTATTTCATGGATTACAACTCGCTATCGTCAAATTTATACCCTACGCCCCAAACCGTATGAATTACGTGAGGACCAACAGCTTCGATTTTTTGGCGAAGTTTCTTGATGTGAGCGTCAACTGTACGTTCGTCACCATAGAAAGGATCTTCCCAGATTTTTGTTAATAAGTGTTCACGAGTGAATACTTGACGTTGATGTTTCGCCATTACCATTAATAAGTCAAATTCTTTTGGTGTTAAGTTTTCGATTTGTTTGCCATCGATAAATGCTTCGTGTGTTTTCGTATTGATTTTCACGTGATCTGTTTCAACATCGAATTCTGAAGCAAATGTGTTGTCTGCAACAGTAGCGCGTTGTGTACGACGTAATAATGCTTTGATACGAGCCATAATTGTTACGGCACTGAATGGTTTTGCAACATAGTCATCCGCACCAATTTCAAGACCGATAACTTGGTCACTTTCTGAATCGCGTGCTGTAAGCATTACGATTGGAACGTTTTGGTTCACTTGGCGGATTTGGCGGCAAATTTGCATTCCGTCCATGCTTGGTAAGTTGACATCAAGAATGACAACGCCCCATTTGTTTTGGTTTTCTAAGAATGCATCAAGACCTTCTTTACCATCGTGGTAGAAGCTTGCCTTCCAACCTTCGTTTTCAAAAAACATTTCCATCATTTCGCAAACTGCTTCTGTATCTTCAATCATTAAGATATGCATGACATACACTCCTTTTTATAGCTAAATTATAATTATTATAAGTTTTCTTCACAGATTGTACATCATTAATATGAAATCACACACCACAATTTATGAAGAAAGTGTGAAGTTGCGTATTTGAAATGCGCTAATTCACTATTTTTTCTTTTTTGCACTGCCTCCCAAGCTGAAGCGCAAATGATTCAGTAGCGCCATTTGTGCGTCACTCCAGGGATTTCGGCGCGTACTTCCTTTATGATGGAAAGTTCGTGCCATCTCTGTTTGTTTATCCCTACTACTTTCTAATTCCTTATAAAAATCTCTAGCTGATTTACGCAGGGCTCCTTTTTGGAAAATGAGCCACTGTTCGGCCAAGTCGCTGGTGGCCACGGACACTTGAATGAGTCGCGTGTTCATTTCTGATACCGTACGCTCAATATAGCTATCCGCCGTCTCCCCTTCAGACGTAAAAATCACCTTGACTTCGGCTTCGTCAAATGACTGGGTAATTCCTGGTACAAACTGCGCATCGAATACAATCCAGACTTCGATATTTTCAAACTTCTGAAAATTCGAGCAACGTTTGATGAGTAAGTCCCTCGCGCTCTCTAAGTCATCTTGCTTCTTCAATGCCACAAGCTCCGGCCAAGCACCAATCATATTGTAGCCATCCACAATGTACAGTTGCTTTTTCAATCTGCATCCCCCGTTTCCTATAACGAACGGTTACGGAAGACTTCGTACATCATTAAGGCACTTGCCACACTCGCGTTTAAACTTTGGACATGACCGACCATTGGAATAGTCACCATTTCGTCCACGCTTTCCTTCACGATACGAGACACGCCTTTCCCTTCGTTCCCCATCACGATTGCAAGAGGGCCACTTGTATTCCATTTGCGGTAGTCCGTTCCGTTCATGTCGGTTCCAAATACCCAAACGCCTCGAGCCTTCAATTGTTCAATCGTCTGCGTTAAATTCGTCACGCGAACCACCGGCACATGCTCGATGGCTCCTGTTGAGGCTTTCGCAACGGTCGCTGTCAGTGAAGCGGAGCGGCGTTTTGGAATAATAATTCCGTGAACGCCTGTTGCGTCAGCTGTTCGTAAAATACTACCTAAGTTATGTGGGTCTTCCACTCCGTCTAAGATGACGATAAATGGATCCTCGCCTTTTTCTTCGGCTTTCTTAAAGACATCTTCTAAGTCGGCATATTCATACGCCGCAATTGAAGCAACTAACCCTTGGTGAACGGCATTGCCGACAAGGTCTTCAATCTTTGTCTTTGGAACGGTTTGAACTTGGATGCCTTTTTCACGCGCGAGTTCAATCACCTTTGCAGCATCTCGTCCAGAAGTTCCTTCTTGAATAAAGACGCGGTTCACGCGGTCTGGTGTCTGCAAGGCTTCCACCACTGCATGACGACCAAACACGAAGTTTACTACTTCTTGAGCTTCAGTGCGTTCTACGTGTTCACGAGCTGGGCGCTGTCTCTTCTCTGCGCGCTCAGGACGCCCACGGTCTGAACGATTTCCGTTTCTTGATTTTTTCTTTGGTGCATATTCATTTCGTGCCATATTGCTATTCACCTTCCACTTGTTGTAAGCACCAATTAATGAGTTCTTCTAGTCGGGCTTGTTGGCCAGATAAGTATAAATAACCCATTAATGCTTCAAAACCAGTCGCAATGCGGTAAGTTCCTACGTCTGCATTTTTAGCCACCGTATGACTCTTACTATTGCGTCCTCGTTTGTAAATTTCTAATTCTTCTTCCGTTAAGAAGTTTTCTTGTCCCAACATTTGTTGCATCAAGCGTGCTTGTGCCTTTGCCGAAACAAATTTTGTTGCGGTCGCATGTAATTGATTTGGCTTTGTTAACCCTTTTTGCATCACGTGATTTCTGACATACACTTCATAAATCCCGTCACCCATATAGGCTAAGGCCAACCCATTTAGCAGCTTCCAGTTTTTTTCTGTCATGCTTCTCTTCTCCATCTTGTTCCTTGTGGAGTGTCTTCTAATACAATCCCTTGTTCTTTTAATAAATCACGAATCTCGTCACTGCGAGCAAAGTTTTTCGCTTTACGCGCTTCAAGACGTTCATCGATTAAGGCTTGAATAGCATCATCGAGTAGTGCTTCTTGTTTTTCAACGATACCGAAGATTCCAAATAGAACCGTTGCTTTTTCAAGGAGCGCTTCGAGTACTGCTTTTGAAACCACTTCTTGTTCTAAATACACATTCCATTCTTTCAACCATTGATATAATACCGTCATTCCGTTTGCCGCATTGAAATCATCATCCATTTCTTTTTGGAATTCTGCTTCAATTGCTGCAAATTTCGCTAAGCGTTCTGCATCTTCTGGCAATGCATCCACGGCTGTTTCTAGACGGTAGCGTGCATTCTTGAATGTTGTTTGTACTTTTTCAAGGTTCACGGCCGCTTCTTGAAGAGCCGCTTCACTAAATTTCAATGGACGACGATAGTGCGCACTTGCTAAGAAGAAACGAAGTACTTGTGGGTCAAGTTGTTGGATTAAGTCGTGAACGAGCACGAAGTTTCCAAGAGATTTACTCATTTTCTCTTCGCCCATCGTTACAAACGCATTATGCATCCAGTAGTTCGCAAATTTCTTACCAGTTTTTGATTCACTTTGCGCGATTTCATTTTCGTGGTGAGGGAACGCTAAGTCTTGTCCACCACCGTGAATATCAATCGTATCTCCTAAGTGTTTTGTCGCCATTACAGAACATTCAATATGCCATCCTGGGCGACCTTTTCCCCAAGGAGAGTTCCAGCTAATTTCGTTTGGTTTTGCGCTCTTCCACAATGCAAAGTCTAACGGATTGCGTTTCTTCGCATCATCTTCTGAGGCTGTACGATTACTTGCCCCGATTTGTAAGTCTTCGATGCGTTGATCGCTGAGTTCCCCATAGTCTTTGAATTTCTCAGTAATGAAATACACATCGCCTTCTGATTCATAGGCCATGCCTTTATCGACTAAGTCCGCTACAAAGGCAATAATGTCATCCATCGTGTTCATTACCGTTGGATTTAATGTCGCCTTTTTCACGTTTAAGGCGTTTGTATCTTCAAAGAACGCTTCGATATATTTCTTTGAGACTTCTTCAGCCGTCATGCCAGTTTCGTTAGCCACGCGAATGATTTTATCATCCACATCTGTAAAGTTCGAAACGAAATTCACGTCATAACCGCGGTATTCAAAGTAACGACGAATCGTATCAAAGGAAACCGTACTACGTGCATTTCCGATATGAATATAGTTATAAACCGTTGGGCCGCACACATACATGCTCACTTTTCCTTCTTCAATCGGTTTAAATACTTCTTTTTGTCTTGTTAAGGTATTGTAGATTTGAATCATAAGTTCCCTCCGATAGTCGTATCTCTTTCAATTTCTTCTGGTGTATGGACGCGCACCACTCGTGCCGGCAGTCCAACCGCTGTGGTATGAGCAGGAATGTCGTCTAACACAACTGCCGCCGCTCCAATTTTGGCATATTCTCCAACCGTCACAGGTCCAATCACTTGCGAATGTGCCGATAAAAGCACACCATTTTCGATGGTTGGATGGCGCTTGCCAGTATCTTTCCCGGTTCCGCCTAAGGTCACCGCATGGAACATTTTGACATCGTCACCGATAATCGTTGTCTCTCCAATGACGATTCCCATGCCATGGTCGATAAAGAATCGTCTTCCAATCGTTGCGCCTGGATGAATCTCAATGCCCGTTAGAAATCTGCTAAAACCAGCGACCATCCGTGCAAGGAGTCTCATTTTTGCCTTTATATGCAACCAATGCGCCACCCGGTGTAAGACCGTTGCGTGATATCCTGGGTACGTCAAGACGATTTCCAAGCTGCTTCTTGCCGCCGGATCATTTCTCTTATAAGTATCCATATCTTCTCTAAAACGTCCCATTCCTTCACTTCCTTTGCATTGTCTTTCCCCTCATTATAGCACAGTTTAAAGCACACAAAAAGCTGAAAAGCCGGGCGCTGAGCCTAGCCTTTCAGCTTTCTTAGAAATTATTGTAAGTCTAAAGTCACATCTACTGTTTGTAATGGTACATCGTAGAATGGATCTTCACGACGTCCTAAGAAGTCTTTTGCTTGTTGCGGGAAGAGTGCGTACATTAACACATCTTCGTCAGATTTAGCGTATTCTTTAATCTCTTCGCGAATTTCTGGTAATTGATCTTCGATTAAGTCAGCTGGACGAACTGTCACAACTTCTGCATCTCCGATAATTTTTGCTTTCACTTCAGGATTAATTTCTGCTGGAGCTTGTCCATATAATCCTAAAACGTAGTCTTTGATTTCTTTTGGAACAAGTTTGAAACGTTCGCCTGAAATCACGTTCATTACCGCTTGTGTACCAACCATTTGTGATAATGGCGTTACAAGTGGTGGGTACCCTAAGTCCGCACGTACTTTTGGCACTTCTGCTAATACTTCTTCGTATTTGTCAGCTAAGCCTTGTTCAGTTAATTGACTTAATAGGTTTGATAACATTCCACCAGGTACTTGGTAAATTAATGTTTTTGGTTCTGTATCTTTTACTTTAGGGTTTAAGATTCCTTCTGCACGGAATTTATCACGAATACCGTTGAAGTAAGCTGTTGCTTCTTCCACTTTCTTCATGTCAACGCCTGTTTCGAAACCTAAATCTTTAAGTGCTAAAGCCATAGATTCAGTTGCAGGTTGACTTGTACCACCAGAGAATGATGATAAGCAAGTGTCGATGATGTCTGCGCCTGCTTCAGCTACTTTTAAGTAAGTCATTTCAGAAATACCACTTGTAGCGTGAGTGTGAACTTCTAAAGGAAGATCAGTTTTTTCTTTAATACGGCTTACTAATTCGTAACCTGTTTGAGGTGTTAATACCCCAGCCATGTCTTTAATACAGATTGAGTCTGCACCGAATTCTGCCATGCGTCCTACTAAATCAACATAGTAGTCTACAGTATGAACTGGACTTGTTGTGTAAGAGATTGCTGTTTGGCAGTGTCCGCCTGCTAATTTTGTTGCTTCGATTGATGTCTTCATGTTACGAACATCGTTTAAAGCATCGAATACACGAATAATGTCGATTCCGTTTTGTACAGATTTTTCTACGAATAAACGTACTACATCATCAGCATAGTTACGGTATCCTAATAGGTTTTGTCCACGTAATAACATTTGCAATTTTGTATCTTTAACTGCTGCGCGAATTTGACGTAGACGTTCCCATGGGTCTTCATTCAAGAAACGAATACAAGAGTCAAAAGTTGCTCCTCCCCATACTTCTAACGCATGGAAGCCAGCTTGGTCTAATGTTTCCAAGATTGGTAACATATCTTCAGTTGACATACGAGTCGCGATTTGACTTTGTTGTCCGTCACGCAAAACCGTTTCAGTTAAACGGATAATTTTGCTCATAATATCTTCCTTTCTTAAGGTCTTTCGATGGATGTGTATGCTGCAACGATGCGAGCAATATGCTCTTGCATCTCAGGAACCGTGTGCTTTCTAGAACGGGCGCACACTTTTGCGTCCTCATTGCAGATAAAACAACGTCTTGGAGTCATTCCAAGAGCTGTTCTGGAAATTGGCGTAGGAGTCTCTCCTGCCATCTCAACAACATCGATATCGAGTAATCGTCCGAGTTGGTGTCCTTCTTCAAACTCCGTACAAGCACGCTTGACACGAAGTGCGTCTGCGCGAAGGACTCGGTAAAATTCCATCCCTGTCCCAAGCGAGAAGTCTTCTTGGTGAAGTTTCTCAAAAGACTGTAAAGCCTCATCTAATTCACAAATCACAGAGGCGAAGACGGTTGTAATCGCCTCTGAATTTTTTACAGGACCTGGAATATTGAGTGTAATAGACACCAATACACACGGGTTAAATTGTTCTAGTAATTGTTGTTGGGTATGAGCACGTCTTTCTCTGGCATCAAGCATTTGCATGATATCCACTGGTGCTCCGTCAAACAAGGAATTAAACATTGCGAACAACGTCGATGATGCTTCCATCACGGTATTCGATAACCGCAACCACTTTATCACCATATTGAATTGGTTCTGGGTTTCCAACGATGCTGTATGCTTTTTCTTGTAATTCTTTGATTGTGTATTGAGGTACATCTAACCCTTTGAAGTGTTCAATTAAGTCTTGACGGTTAGGGTTGATGGCAATACCGATTTCAGTAACAACCACGTCCACACTTGTACCAGGAGTAATCACAGTATTAACTGATTCTACGAATGTAGGGATGCGTCCACGTACTAATGGGCTAATAACCATAGACATTTTTGAAGCAAAGGCTGTATCACAGTGACCACCTGAAGCTCCACGGATAACACCGTCAGAACCTGTCATTACGTTTACGTTGAAGTCTGTATCTACTTCTAAAGCAGAAAGAATTGCAACGTCTAAACGGTTAATTACTGAACCTTTAGATAATGGGTTTGCGTACATGCTTGCGTCGATTTCATAGTGGTTTGCGTTGTTTGCAAGTGAAATTGCAGATGGGTGGTCGAAGTCTTGAACGTCGATGACTTTCTCAACTAAACCTTCTTCTAACAATTCGCACATTGAGTTTGTAATACCACCAAGTACAAAGCTTGCTTTGATGCCGTCTTTAATCATTGCTTCACGGATGAAACGAGTTGCAGCAAGAGAAGCTCCACCTGTACCAGTTTGGAATGAGAATCCTTCTTTGTAATATGGAGAACCAGTGATTACTTTAGCAGCGTATTCTGCGATTAATAATTCTTTAGGGTTCTTCGTGAAACGAGTTGCCCCTTTAGCAATCCCTTTAGGATCCCCGATTTCATCTACTACAACCACATAGTCCACGTCTGTTTGTGGAATGCTGATTGGAGTGTTTGGATATGGTACAAGGCTATCAGTAATCGCAACTACTTGGTCAGCGTATTTAGCGTCGATCATTGCGTATCCTAAAGAACCGCAAGTTGCTTTCCCTTTTGTACCGTTGATGTTACCGTACTCGTCAGAACTTGGAGCTCCGATGAAGGCAACGTCGATATGGATGTCTCCTGCAGTGATTGCACGAGCA
The DNA here is from genome assembly GCA_001058355.1 of Carnobacterium maltaromaticum. Taxonomy (GTDB): domain Bacteria; phylum Bacillota; class Bacilli; order Lactobacillales; family Aerococcaceae; genus Granulicatella. The sequence continues at coordinate 3,634 of JUUF01000045.1, read as the reverse complement.
CGTCCACCGTGTGAACGAATCACAACTGGATTTTCCATGATACCGCTAGAGATGGCTGCTCCTAATTTATCACGTAAACCTGATGAAGTAATGTTTGTTACAACACCGTTTTTGATGTGTTCAATTAATGGTTCGTGTACGTTCGCGATTGAAGAAGGCGCGATTGATAGGTTTTTAATCCCCATTTTTGCAATTTCATCCATAACCATGTTGATTACATAGTCTCCTTCACGGAAGTGGTGGTGGAATGAGATTGTCATGCCATCTTTTAAGCCAGTTTTTTCAATAGCTTCACGAATGCTACCTAATAATTTTTCTTGACGAGGTTCAACAGGTTTGATTTTACGGCTAGCTGCTTCATAAGGTTTAATGCGAGCTAACTCACCTTCGTATACCCCATATTGATCTGCATATTCTTGTGGAATTTCACGTCCAGCTTTATTTAATACCATCTTAAATTTCCTCCTCGCTAATCAATCCAGCCGCTTTTGCCAATGCGATGACGCGCTCAGCACGTTCCACGATTGGTTTATCGACCATTTTACCGTTAACTGAGATAACACCTGAACCTTTAGCTTCAGCTTCACGAATTCCCCAAATAACTTCTTTAGCGTTTTGAATTTCTTTTTCTGTTGGTGCATAAACTTTATTAACCACAGGAATTTGACGAGGATTAATAACAGATTTTCCATCAAAACCTAATTGTTTGATTCGTTCTACTTCTTCACGGAATCCATCCATGTTGTCTACGTTAGAGTAAACAGTATCGATAGCAGCGATTCCTGCAGCACGAGCCGCATGTAAAATCATGCTACGAGCGAAGAATAACTCTTGTCCATCAGGATAACGACGAGTTTTCATGTTTGTTACGTAGTCTTCAGCACCTAAAGCGATACCGATTAAACGGTCACTTGCTTTAGCGATTTCGCGAGCGTTTAACACACCTTCAGCAGATTCAATCGCAGCCATCATTTTAGTGCGACCTACTGGGATGTTGTTTTCACGTTCAACGCGAGTGATGATTTCATCCACGTCTACGATATCTTGAGCTGTTTCAGTTTTTGGTAAACGAACAACGTTAACACCAGCTAATACAACGGCTTCAATATCTAAAGCACCTGTTGTATCTAAACCGTTGATACGTACAACTGTTTCTACATTGCTGTAGTCAAAAGTTTTTAAAGCGAAATGTACTAATACACGAGCTGAGTCTTTCTCTTTTAAAGAAACAGCATCTTCTAAGTCAAACATAATTGAGTCTGCGCCGTAAAGTGGAGCATCACGCAACATTGCTGCGTTTGAACCAGGTACGAACATCATTGTTCTTCTTAAGCGTTCCATGAGTCGATCTCCTTCCAGTCGTAGTTTTCAACTTCTGCTGCACGGTGAACAACTGTCACTGTACGAGCTTGAATTGTGCAATCTAAAGCCCCTTTATCAACTGCGATAACTTCTGCTGAAGTAACCCCTAATTCTTTTAAAGTTTCTTCGATCACACGACGGATTTGATTTCCGAATTGTTTTTCGACACTACTTTCTAATTGAATGTCGATTCGACCAGCGGTACTTGGATTTAAAGTGATCATGATGTCACTTGATTCCAAAGTGCCGACTACTGCACTTTTTTTAATTTCCATTATTGTTTCCACCTTTTCTTTTGGATTTTAACCAATGAAATGTTTTTCTTCTAAATAATGATACGTAGTTGCTGGAACGAGCTGTTGTAACTCGTCTACGTTTTTGTCTTGAATGGCAGCGCGCACCCGCGTCGCACTTACCACTTCGTCTCTGGCAGAAAGTCGATCTATAATGACTAATTCTAAGTCCTTGCCAAAAGCTGTTCTTAGCGCGTCATTATAAACGGAGGTTACTGGAGAGAGTGGTTCTTGACCAACATAGCGTTTGGTCAATTGTAACGTTGGAACAATATTTTCTAAGAAGAGTGTTGCATCCAATGTTGCTTGAACTTTTGCCACTTCCAAATCCGCCTTCTCTTTTAAGAAGTACGATGGGAAAGTAGCGCTTGAGACCATGTAGTCTCTCGTTGGGAGCACCGTTACATTTGGTAGGTGACTCACACCTTGCTTCACCATTTCCATTCGGTCATTCGTATGAAAGAATGAACGATCCTCGGAAACAACGAATACGTAGAGGTGACTCGACTGACTCGCAGCCGTTTCTACCAAGTATTGATGTCCCAGTGTAAAAGGATTCGCGTTCATGACAATGGCACTATTGCTACTTCCTTCTACGAAATGTTCTTTTAGTAATTTTAAGTAATCACTAAAAGATGGGATGCCTTGTTCTAAAAAGGCAAGGTTTTCTGTTTCAGCAACTACCCGGTAACCTAGAGATTTAAAGAAGACAATGTTCTTTGGTTTCGTGTAGACAAAACTATTTGTATAAGAACGTTCTCTTAATTCATCTAAGAGCGCCATCACGAGATGCGTCAACAGATTTTCTGATTGATACTTTTTACAAACCACTAAACATTTTAAAATGTTTCGGTCTAAAGAACCGGTTGCTGCAGGTTCACCAGAAGTATGGTAAATCGCAATTGTATAATCAACCTGCTCTGTTTTGCCAAGGTTAGCTTGATCCATTAACCATTCCCAATCTTGGCGTGCTTTTTTATCGCGATCGAGCCATAACCGTTTGAGAATGAAATTTTCCATGGAACGGCCTCCTTATTTTGGCGGGAATGCTTTTAATAAAAGAGCAGAAACGGCATATAGAATTCCTAATACTAGGAAAACTCCACCCATCCCTAAAGCCATTAATTCGAAAGCTTGTGTTAAATGTTCTGCGTTGAAAGTCATCGTTTTCCTCCTTTTCCTTCTATATTATTACATGAAGAATGATAATAATAATCCACCAGCAATAACAGAAGCGATTTGTCCAGAAACGTTAGCTCCAACAGCGTACATTAAGATGAAGTTTTGAGGATCTTCGTCTGTCGCCATTTTTTGGATAACACGACTTGACATTGGGAATGCAGAGATACCTGCAGCTCCGATCATTGGGTTGATCTTTTCTCTACGGAATAAGTTCAAGATTTTAGCAAATACCACACCACCGATTGAGTCCATGATGAAGGCTACTAAACCGAACAAGATGATCATTAATGTTTGAACATTTAAGAATAAATCAGCTTGCATTTTAACTGAGATTGTAATCCCTAATAGAATAGAAACAATGTTTACTAATTCGTTTTGAGCCGCTTGAGATAAGTTATCTAAAACGCCACATTCACGTAATAAGTTACCAAACATTAAGAAACCAACAAGTGGTAATGAAATTGGAGCAATGAAACCTGCCACAATTGTGATAATGATTGGGAACAAGATTTTAGTTAATTTAGATACGCCTGAAGCGTGGTATGTCATACGAATACGACGTTCTGCTTTTGTAGTAACCATCTTGATAGCGATTGGTTGAATAATCGGAACAAGAGCCATGTATGAGTAGGCTGCAACCGTAATCGCTCCAAGTAATTGAGGGGCTAATTGGTTCGCAACGAAGATTGATGTAGGACCGTCAGCCGCACCGATGATACCGATTGAAGCTGCTTCACGAATGTCAAATCCGAATAATACAGCTACAACAACTACGAAGAAAATACCGAATTGAGCTG
>JUUF01000454.1 GCA_001058355.1 Carnobacterium maltaromaticum | reverse complement strand
CCCATTACAGCTATTATAAACAAATCCTTCAGTGTTCGAAGTTTTGAACGAAGTTCATTTTTTTAGTAAGCACCTTGCGGTGTTTTTATCCAAAAAGAAAAAGAGGGGTGAAAAACTTTCACCCCTCTTTGATTACATCATACCCATGCCCGAATCCATCCCTGGCATTGGCGGTGCTACTGGAGCTGGTTTGTCAGCTACAACAGCTTCTGTTGTTAATAATAATGCTGAAACAGATGCAGCATTTTGTAATGCAGAACGTGTTACTTTTGTTGGGTCCACGATACCTGCTTCAATCATGTTTACCCATTCATCTGTAGCGGCATTGTATCCAATTCCTTTTTCTTCAGATTTCAAACGAGCAACAATGACTGAACCTTCAAGACCCGCATTTTCTGCGATTTGACGTAATGGTTCTTCTAATGAACGAGATACGATTTTCGCACCTGTAGCTAAGTCGCCTTCTAATTCAAGAGCGTCTACCACTTTTTGAACGTTCACAAGAGCTGTTCCCCCACCTGAAACGATTCCTTCTTCAACCGCTGCGCGAGTTGCGTTTAAGGCATCTTCAATGCGAAGTTTTTTCTCTTTCAATTCTGTTTCAGTAGCGGCACCGACTTTAATCACGGCAACCCCACCTGATAATTTAGCAAGACGTTCATGTAATTTTTCACGGTCGAAATCACTTGTTGTATCTTGTGCTTGTGCTCGAATTAGAGCAACACGGTTCGCGATTAATTCTTTAGAACCTGCACCTTCAACGATTGTAGTGCTGTCTTTAGAAACTACCACTTTACCAGCTGTCCCTAATTGAGCTAATGTTGCGTCTTTCAATTCTAAGCCAAGGTCTTCTGTAATGACTTGAGCCCCTGTTAACACAGCGATATCTTCTAACATCGCTTTACGACGGTCCCCAAATCCTGGAGCTTTGACAGCTACCACGTTAAATGTTCCGCGTAATTTGTTTAATACTAATGTTGGTAAAGCTTCGCCATCCACGTCATCCGCGATGATTAATAACGCACGTCCTTGTTGAACGATTTGTTCTAATAATGGAATGATTTCTTGGATGTTTGACACTTTCTTATCTGTGATTAAGATAAATGGATTGTCTAAAGTCGCAATCATCTTGTCGTTATCTGTCACCATATATTGTGATAAGTAACCACGGTCAAATTGCATTCCTTCTACAACATCTAATTCCGTTTCAATCCCTTTAGATTCTTCGATTGTGATAACTCCGTCGTTACCCACTTTTTCCATAGCTTCAGCGATTAATTCACCGACTTCAGCTGAACCTGAAGAAATAGCCGCAACTTGTGCGATCGCTTCTTTTGATTCTACTGGACGAGAAATGCGGTGTAATTCTTCAACCGCTGCTTTTGTTGCAAGTTCAATCCCGCGACGGATACCTACTGGGTTTGCGCCAGCTGTTACGTTTTTCAATCCTTCACGAACGATAGCTTGTGTTAACACAGTCGCTGTTGTTGTACCGTCACCGGCAATATCGTTTGTTTTTGAAGCCACTTCAGCCACGAGTTTTGCACCCATGTTTTCGAAGTGATCTTCTAATTCGATTTCTTTAGCGATTGTTACCCCATCGTTTGTAATGAGTGGAGATCCGAATGCTTTTTCTAATACGACATTACGTCCTTTTGGTCCTAATGTTACTTTTACTGTGTTCGCTAAAACGTCCACACCACGTAGCATGGCGCTTCTTGCGTCTTCTGCAAATTTAATATCTTTCACCATAGTTGTATCCTCCTTTATTCAACAATTGCGATAATGTCTTTTTCTTTCACGATGATATATTCTTGACCATCTAATTTAACTTCTGTTCCTGAATATTTCTCGAACACGACTTTATCGCCAACCGCTACTTGACGGTCTTCTGCAACAGTGAATTCGCTTGTTGCGATTACTTTTGCAAACTGTAATTTTTCTTGAGCAGTTGTTGGTAGGAATAATCCTCCAGCAGTTTTTTCTTCTTGCTCAACCATTTGAATAACAACTCTATCTTTTAAAGGCTTTAACATATGAAATCCTCCTTCATCTTTTTTAGCACTCAAAAACAATGAGTGCTAACTCATAGTTTTATGATACTCATTTGGTCAGGAAAAATCAAGAATAAATACTTGCTTATTTGTCTGGAATTTTGTAAGATTTTGACAGGAAAGGATGATTGCGATGACACGAAAAAGTTTCTTCAGAAAACTATATTTTGAAATCATATTAGCCGTCTTCTTTATCTTTCTAGCAACGACGCATTATCCTGGAAATGGATTTGACTTTATCACATTATTCTGCTGTCTATTCGCAACGACAAGCATCGTAACAAGTATCAACATGCTTCGCACCTATAACGAGTTAAAAAAACTCGCTAACCTCATCGAGAATCTTCCCGATGACGAGGATTCACTAGACGATAAAGAACCAAAAGAAAAGCACTAATCGCTCCGC
>JUUF01000453.1 GCA_001058355.1 Carnobacterium maltaromaticum | reverse complement strand
AAATCCTTGGACTCTATAGTCATAGAAATAACGATTCGCATGCGAAAAGAATTAGAGCTCCATAGCGAGAATCGCTTTGGAGCTCTTTGACTTTCGCAAGGCCTGAGACCAAGGCTCAGGCTGGTGCAGTTATTTCTATCACTTTTTAAATCTTTTTCCCGTTTCTTGCCAAAGATGAAGTGCGGACTCCGCAAAACGACATCACGTGATAACTGCGCATCACAGAATTGGTAAAAAAACGGAGTCCCCCTAGGATTCCATAGTATGAATAATAGAGAGAAGCAACCGATGTGAATTACTGCC
>JUUF01000452.1 GCA_001058355.1 Carnobacterium maltaromaticum | reverse complement strand
ACCATATTTGGTAATTACCATATATGGTAATGTTGCTCTCTTCTTATACTTTTTTGCTCTCTTTTTAGAATAAACGAATTAAACCATTTTTCCTTTATACTCTGATTTTTTCCAAAACTTGCACTGTTTTCTAAAATTAGATACACTTAGAAAAGAACGTCGCCTTAGTGTAGTGGATATCACATGAGATTCCGGTTCTCATAACAGGGGTTCGACTCCCCTAGGCGGCTTACAATATACTCCACGCTACAAACATTGTTTTGTAGCGTTTTTTGATGCACAAAAAAGCCCCGAGATTTCTCTCGGAGCTTTTCGTCAAACTTTAGAACGCATCACCTAGGTGAGATTATTCTTCTTCGTCCTCTTTTTTCTTGCCAGTCGCAAGTAATCCTAAACCTGCAAGGAGTGACATGCTTGCTGCATTGAAGACTGCTGATAAGTCTTCCACACCTGTCTTAGGTAATTCTGGTTTACCTGGAGTTGGAGGTGTTTGAGGAGGTGTATTTGGTGTGTTTGGAGGAGTTACTGTGTTATTAAACTCAGTATCTTCTGGTAATCCAGCCACAGCCGTTAATACTTTACCGTCTTTCGCTACAGTTACAGTGACAGTCGCAACCATTGTATCGTAAGTTACGCCTTCTTCTGTTCCTTTCACTTCTTCAACAGTGTAAGTGTAAACTCCTTCTTCGCCTCTCTTGAATGTTAAAGCAGAGAATTTAATCTTACCGTCAGCGTCGTTTGTAACTGTTTCGATGACATTTCCATCTTTGTCTTTAAGTACAAAGCTGAATTCGCCATCTTTCAGTGGACGACCTTCAAGTCTCTTAGTGAATTCGAATTCCACTTTTGTTGGGATGTTAACAACACGAGTTTCAGTTGGTTTTTCTGGTTTTTC
>JUUF01000451.1 GCA_001058355.1 Carnobacterium maltaromaticum | reverse complement strand
AGTTTGAAGCTTGGTAGGAACTGAGACTACAGGCTCAGTCCGGTGCCCTTATTGTAGCAACTATAGAGACATCCCTTCGGTCTGAAGTTTATTCGTAAGCCCTTTGGGCTATATTTTCTCTTCTTTTCAAATGGATTTTGCGTCCTTCGAAAACAAAAAATGGTGGACAGCCGTCCACCATTTTTTCTATTCCACTGTTACTGACTTGGCAAGATTACGCGGTTTATCCACGTCTAAGCCTTTACCTAGAGAAGTGTAGTACGCGATTAATTGCGTTACCACTACAGATACGATTGGTGCAAGTAGGATTGGCACCGCTGGAACGATGATATCGTCGCCTTCTTGTTCAACGCCTTCCATCGCAATTGTTGTTACGACAGCGCCACGAGCTTTCACTTCTTGGATATTTCCGCGAGTGTGGCTCGCTACAACTGGTTCGCTTAATAATGCGATAACTGGAGTGCCTTCTTCGATAAGGGCGATTGTTCCGTGTTTTAATTCCCCTGCGGCAAAGCTTTCAGTTTGCACGTATGAGATTTCTTTTAATTTCAATGCTGCTTCCATTGCTACATAGTAGTCTAAGTGACGACCGATGTAGAAAGCATTGCGAGTTTCTAATAAGCGCTCGTTCACTAAGTCTTGAACGGCTTGTTTGTCTGATAATACGCTCTCGATTGAAGCGGCAACGACACCTAAGTCATGCTTCATGTCGAATGGAGCTTCTAACCCTTTAGAAGCGCGTAATGCGTCTGCTAAAACGGCCATTACTGCGATTTGTGCAGTGTAAGCTTTTGTTGAAGCTACGGCAATTTCAGGACCTGCGTGTAATAGTAAAGTATAGCTTGCTTCACGAGAAAGAGTTGAACCTTTCACGTTTGTGATTGTTAATGATGGGAAGTTTTGCTCGTTTACTTTTACTAACGCTTGACGGCTGTCCGCTGTTTCTCCACTTTGTGATAAGAAAATGAAGAATGGTTTTTGTGATAATAATGGTTGGTGGTAAGCAAATTCGCTTGCTAAGTGAACTTCTACTGGAATTCCAGCAAGTTGTTCTAATAATGCTTTACCAACCCATCCTGCATGGTAGCTTGTTCCGCAGGCAATCACGTAAATGCGGTCGCTTGCTAAAATGCTATCTTGGATTTCTTTATCGACTTGTAATTGACCATTTTCGTCTTGGTAGTTTTGGATGATTTTACGTAATACGGCTGGTTGTTCATCCATTTCTTTCAACATGTAGTGAGCGTAAGCCCCTTTTTCTAAATCGTCTGCGTCTAATTCTGCAACGAATGGCGCACGTTCTACTGGTTCGCCGTCGATTGTTTCGATTTCTACAGAGTCCGCAGTTAAAGTGATTAACTCTTCGTCTTTGATTTCGATGTAACGGTCTGTTTCAGCGATTGTTGCCATTGCGTCTGAACAGATTACGTTGAAGCCTTCGCCAACCCCTACTAATAATGGGCTCTTATGTTTTGCTGCATAAAGAACGCCTGGTTTTTCGCTGTCTAATAAACCGAAAGCGAATGATCCGCGGATTTCTTTCAACGCGCGACGGAAAGCTTCTTTTCCTGATAAGTTTTCTTTTTTCGCAAAGTATTCTACTAAGTTTACGGCAACTTCAGTATCTGTTTGAGATTTGAAGTCAACATCGCTTAAGAATTCTTTTTTCAATTCGTCATAGTTTTCGATTACGCCGTTGTGCACTAATGTGAAACGACCTGATTGTGATTGGTGAGGGTGAGCGTTGTTTTCTGTTGCTGGTCCGTGTGTTGCCCAACGAGTATGCCCAATCCCTGCAAATGCTGGAATAGCTTCATCCACTGCATCACGAAGATTTTGAATACGTCCAACACGTTTTACTAATTGTGTTGATCCATCTTCGTCCATAATAAATAATCCTGCTGAGTCATATCCACGATACTCAAGCTTTTCTAATCCGTTTAATACTACTGTTTGGATTTTTCCGTGTCCAATACATCCTACGATTCCGCACATAATGTTTAACTCCTTTTATAAGAGGCTTCTTTAGACCTCTTTTTATTGTAATTTTTGATTATGTTTCTGGTGCTGTTTCAATTTTGTCATTTCCTTGCAAAAATGGTTTGTATGAAACTGTAGACTGCACTGCCTTGAGTCATCCGCCGAGTGTTTCGATAAACTCATTCCTCGTCACCTGTTTTCCAACAGGCCTGGCGCTATCCTTATTGCTTCCTTTCAAAGCTTTCATAAATTTTCAGAAACATGTACATCATAACCGATAACCACCCCAAAAACAACTAATTTTCCTTTTTCCTAACCTTTTCCAAACCAAAAAGTAACTCCACCCCTCCTCAAACCGCACCCTTATTGCATTTATGGGCACTCCTCTCGTAAGAACCACTTCCCTAAACTTTCCTAATCCTTCAATATTAAAGCTCCGAAACTTTTGTGTTTTTAGTTTGGAAGCACACACCACTTTATTAGCCGTGAAACGCACACACCCTGTCCCAACCCTCTCTTCCTGTCAAAGAGACTTCCCGTTTGTCGTTGGTGGTGAAAAGCACACATGATGTTCTTTTTATTTTTGGCTCAACTATTCATTTCAAAAAAAGCAATTTAAAGGCGATTGGCTGTCCTTTCGGATCCCATAGTAGCAGTAATGGGAAT
>JUUF01000450.1 GCA_001058355.1 Carnobacterium maltaromaticum | reverse complement strand
CGGAATAAATTCCTACGCCCGTTAATTCGTTTTAATGCTTTTTCACGTTACTGCTACAATAAAATCCACAAGATTCTTCGTAATCATTTGCTGGGTAAACACGTAAAAAAGTACTTCCTATCCAGTAGAAGTGTTTTTGGGAATCTGCGAAGAGCCTATCTAACCTCATTTTGGAAGAGAAAAACTATTTAAATTTTTTAGCTTTTTCGGTGTTGGCGAAGTGGAGTTTGGCCACTTTACCGAGGAGTTCCATGCCGCCGTGTTTTAAAATAGTGGCTGCTGCTTTATCGACGTTGGCGCCGGCACCGCTTGGGAGTTCATATCCGTATTCGGCGCTGAGTGAGTCTAAGCCATCGAGGAAGGCGCATCGTGCAATCATAGACGCTGCCGCAACTGCGATATGGTGACTTTCGCCTTTTGTAATAAAGTAGGTTTTCTTCTTATCAACAAGGTCTTGACCTTTGAGATAACGGTAATACAAGTCTGGTTTACAGAATTGGTCGATTAAATACGCTTCTGGAACTTCAGGAGCAAGTTTTTCTGTTAAGAGACGGAGAGCTTGGTTATGAAGCAGAGCCTTCATCTCGTTTAGATTTTTGACTTGTTGGACTTCGTTATATTTTTCAGGCCAAAGTGTGAGTAATTTATAAGGCACAACTTCTTTGATTTTTGGAACGAGTGCCTTGATTTGGTCGTCCGTCATATCTTTTGAATCGCGAACGCCCATCGCTTTTAGTGTGGCAATGTTTTCTTTTGAAACATAAGCTGCCGCAACGGTTAGTGGTCCAAAGTAAGCGCCGTTTCCGACTTCATCACTTCCGATAACGCTCCAAGTCGCAAAACCTTCTGGAAGAGTAGAGTCTTCGAGAGCTTTCTTTGAAGCTGCGTCGATTGATTGTTCGAGGTGGTTCTTTTGGATAAAGTCTTCGATGCCTTTTCCTTGGAAGAGAACCTTGCCCGATTTATAGGCCGTAATCGATAAACCGTCGACCTTTAAACGCAATGTTGCGTGTGGTGGAGGTGATTGCGTGTATGAAGCGTAGGTTGCTCCAAGGGTCGCAATTTGCTCAGGTGATAAAATTAAAGTTAATGAATTCATGTCGTTCCCCCTTTTCTTTTTAGCATACCATGACAAAATTCATCCGTCCACTCTCTAAAAAAGTGGATTATTAGTGTATTTTTTAAATGAAAAATGGTAAAATAAGGTGATATTATGGAGAAAGTGAGAGGGTCTTTTGTGAATCAACCAAAAACAAGAGTAAAAGCAACGATTTCAGGGAAATCTTATACGATTATTGGTCGTAAGTCGCAACAAGAAATGCAAAGTATTGTGCGTGTCTTACAAGAACAATTAGATCAAATCACTCGAGTATCTGACAAATTGTCGACGGAAGAAGTGGCGCTTCTTGCAGCCATCAACGCCATCTCGAATCAATTTGAAAAGCAAGAAGAAGTGGTCGCATTGAAGAAACGTGTGGAGCAGTTGGAAAAAGAATTGCGCTCCGTTCAACATAAACGCCCTTCAATTGATGCAAATAGAAAACAAGAATTAGAAAAACAATTTGAATTACAACAAGATTTGTTGAGAAGGTAGGTTTCAATGGTAACGTTAATTATTTTATTTTATTTATTAGTTGGTGTGTATACCGGAATGCGCCGAGGATTAACTTTAGAACTCGTGTATATCGCAGGATACTTCATCACATTCCTAGTTGCGATGTTCACTTACGAAGGACTCGCAAAATTCTTATCGGTGTATATCCCATATCCATCATACATTCCTGGAAATCACTTAGCGATTTTCACAGAAGCCCAAGCGATGTCACTCGACCAATCATTTTATAAATTGGTTGCATTCCTAGTCATCATGATTCTTGGATGGTTAGTGGTTCGATTCCTTGGATATGTCGCTAGCGAATTAACATTCTTACCGCTATTGAAACAATTCAATACGATTGGTGGAGCGGCACTTGGATTCCTGATGAACTACTTATTCATTTACTTTGTACTATACGCAGTAGCGATGATTCCACTGGCACCGGCTCAAAAAATTGTTGAAGGCGGCTTGCCAAACTTCATCATCACGAAAACACCAATTGTAACGCAAATCGTTTCAAGTTGGTTATTACCTAAATAAAACCTCGAAGCGTGGAACAAACTTGTTCCACGTTTTTTAAGAAAGAAGGACTGTTATGAATTCGAAAATCGAAAAGGTTTTAGAATTTTCAAAAATTAGAACACAACTGGCCGAATATGCGACTTCCGAAAAAGGGAAGCAAATGATTAAGGAACTTCCAATCGAAGTCGAGGCAAAGGCCATTCAACATAAAATCGAAGAAACAACAGATGGGGTGGAGTTACTCCGTCTCAAACAAGGGATTCCAATTCCACGATTGAAAGATATTAGTTTTGCCTTGAAACGTCTGGAGCTAGAAGCGGGGCTTAATGGGCGCGAATTAAGTGATATCCTGCGTGTCTTAACGACAACACATGAGGTAGAGCGTTTCTTTGAAAAAGTCGAAGAAGAGGAAATCGCACTAAAACGTGTGCCTCGTCTTGTCGAAAAACTAGAGAGTATTCCAGATGTGACAAGCGAATTAGAAGCTTCTATTCGTGAAGACGGGTATGTTTTAGATAGCGCTTCTCCAACCTTACACGGGGTTCGTGTGGGGATTCAAAAGACGGAGCAAGATATTCGTCGTCAAATGGATCAATACCTCACAGGAAAGAATGCGCAATATTTAAGCGATACGATTATCACCATTCGTAATGACCGTTATGTACTTCCTGTAAAGGCAGAGTATAAATCTGTCTTTGGCGGAACGGTCCATGACCAAAGTTCGACAGGACAAACGCTCTTTATGGAGCCACAAGCAGTCGTAAATTTAAACAACAAGCTTCGTGAATATCAAATCCAAGAGAAGCGTGAAGTAGAACGTATTCTTTGGGAATTGTCTCAAAAACTGATGCCTTATACGAATTCACTGCATCAAAACCATTATGTATTGGCACGTCTGGATGTAGTGAATGCAAAAGCGCTGTATGCTCATGAATTGAGAGCAACAGAGCCAATTATCGATGCTAATAATTACGTAGCCCTCTGGCAAGCGTGGCATCCACTTTTAGAGCGTGAGAAGGCTGTGGCAAACGATATTATTCTTGGTGAAGAATATCAAGCCATTGTCATTACAGGGCCGAATACGGGTGGTAAAACCATTCTATTGAAGACGGTCGGTGTGATTCAATTGATGGCACAGATGGGGCTGTATATTCCTGCTGGAGAAAATAGCCGAGTGGGAGTCTTTACGGAGATTTTCGCAGATATTGGAGATGAACAATCGATTGAGCAAAACCTATCGACATTCTCATCTCATATGTCGAATATCGTGTCTATTTTGAAACAAATTAACGATAAGAGCTTGCTTTTAATCGACGAAATCGGTTCAGGGACTGATCCACAAGAAGGGTCGTCACTTGCGATTGCAATTCTCGATTATATTGCAAGTAAGCAAAGTTATGTGATTGCCTCAACTCACTATCCAGAGTTGAAAGCATACGGCTATGACCGCCCTAAAACGATTAATGCGAGTATGGAATTTGATGGGGATACTCTTCAACCAACTTACCAACTCTTACTTGGCGTACCAGGACGCAGTAATGCCTTTGATATTTCAAAACGTCTGGGCTTACCATCGATTATTATCGACCAAGCACGTGGACTTCTATCCGAAGAAGACCAAGACTTGAATGCGATGATTAGTGATTTGGAACAAAAACGTCGCCGTGCGCAGCGGTATGCCGATAAGATGCGTCACCAGTTAGAATTGAGTACGCAGTTACTTGAGGACTTACAACGCGAAACAGAACAATTCCAAGCGAATAAAGCGCGTCTCTTAGAAGAAGCGAAAGAACGTGCGAATACGTTAATTGAGCAGAGTCAAGATGATGCGGATAAGATTTTATCTGAAATTCGTGAACTTCAATTAAGAAGTAAGCAAAGTACCGTTAAAGAGCATGAAATGATTGAGAAGAAAACGGCGTTGAAAGACTTGAAGCATGAGCAAGCCTTGAAGAAAAACAAGGTGCTTCGCAAAGAAAAAGCGAAGAAGGCGCTGCAAGTCGGACAAAGTGTCGAAGTTCTCTCATTTGGCCAACGGGGTACGCTTGTTGAGAAGGTGAATGACAAGGAATGGGTGGTTCAAATGGGAATCATCAAGATGAAGATTGCCGTTGAGGACCTTTCTCCAATCGCCGAGGCGCAAGAAGCCAAGCAACAAGTGATCGTGAAGAGTGCGCGTGCCAGTCACGTGTCTTCTGAATTAGACCTTCGCGGAAAACGTTACGAAGAAGCGATGAAGGATCTAGAGTTATATCTGGATGCTGCGATTCTTGCGAACTATCCACGCGTGACGATTATTCATGGACGTGGAACAGGGGCCATCCAGCAAGTAGTTCATAAGGTGCTACGTAGCCACCGTTCTGTCGCAAGTTTTGAATTTGCACCGATGAATACGGGTGGAAATGGAGCGACCATCGTAACCTTTAAGTAAACCGTGAGCAGAATAGTTGGTCGCAAGTAGGGGGCTTGCTATACTAGGTTTGTAGAAAAAGGAAAGGATGATTCGAATGGTAAAATCATTAACAGATAAAAACTTTGCAGAAGAAACTAAAAATGGAGTAGTCTTAGTAGACTTCTGGGCAACTTGGTGCGGTCCATGTCGTATGCAAGGTCCAGTAATCGACCAATTAGACGAAGAAATGGGAGATAAAGTGACTTTTACAAAAGTTGACGTTGACGAAAACCCAGAAACAGCTCGTGCATTTGGCATTATGAGTATCCCAACATTGCTTATCAAAAAAGATGGCGAAGTCGTTGATAAAGTGGTTGGCTACCATGCTAAAGAACACTTAGAAGAAATTTTAGAAAAATATTTATAAAATCTAAAGTCTCCGAACGCTTGATATATCAAGGTTTTTCCTTGGTATGTCAGGCGTTTTTTTATTTTGTTAAAAATTTTTTTCGAAAAGGTGTTGACAAATTTTTGTTTCAGTCTTATAGTTAGTTACACAAGTAACTAACCAATTAACACAAAGTGATCATGAACAAGGAGGTGCGTTATGAAATTTGATTTTCAAAGTGATATCCCATTATTTCAACAAGTAGCCAATCAATTGGAAGAAGAAATCTTCCATGAAGTCTACAAAGAAGGAGATCAAGTACCGTCGACAACTGAGATTTCCACAGGATATCAAATCAACCCAGCAACGGTATTGAAAGGAATGAACTTACTCGTGAGCGAACAAATACTTGAAAAACGAAGAGGTCTTGGAACGTTTGTAGCAGAAGGGGCCAGAAAAATTATCTTAAGCAAGAAGCAAAATGAATTTGCCAATCAAATGGTGCCAAACTTCTTAAAAGAAGCACAAGCGCTCGGCATTACAAAAGACGAATTAGTAAAAATCATCGAAGGAGGCTTCCAATAATGAGTATTGAAGTCAAAGATTTAAAGAAGAAGTTTTTAAAAAAAGAAGCGGTAAAAGGAGCAACATTCACGATTGAACCTGAAAGTATTATCGGGTTGCTCGGACGAAATGGTGCCGGAAAGAGTACAGTGCTAAATATGATTGCTCGCCGTATCGAAAAGACAAGCGGGGATATCACTCTTGACGGGGTGGACCTTCATAAAACAGCAAGCGCGATGCATGAAGTGTACTTATCCAGTTCTGATAACTGGTTCCCGCAAGAATATAAATTTAAAGATCTTCTTGCTATCTATAAAGTGACTTATCCAGAATTTGATATGGAATTTGCCCAAGACCTTATTAAAGTGTTCGATGTGAACGTGAAACAAAAATACTCAAAAGCCTCAACAGGGTATAAAAGTATTATGAAGATTATCTTGGCGCTTGCCAACCCTAGCGAATACATCTTCTTAGATGAACCAGTGCTTGGGCTTGATGCGAACCACCGCCATATCTTCAACAAGAAGTTACTCGAAGCGTATGCGCGCCGTCCTCGTACATTTGTCATCGCAACGCATTTAATCGAAGAAGTTGCTTCAATTTTAGAAAAAGTGATTGTTATTAAAGACGGATTGGTCACAGAAGAAGTACTGGTCGAAGATGTTCTTCGTAAAGGATACGTTGTTAGTGGGGCATCCTCATTGGTACAAGAATATGTTGCCGATAAGAAAGTTCTTGAAACAGAACAAATCGGAAACTTTACAAGAAGCGTGGTGATTGGTGCTATTGGAGAAACACAACCAGGATTAGAGTTTTCTCCATTAACATTACAAGATTACTTTATCTCAATCACTCGAAAGGAGAATGAATAAGATGAACCGTTTATTATCAGTTGTCAGCATGGGATTAGCTAGAAGATGGAAAACAATTTTAATGTTCTTAGGAGCTTGGTGGATTATTACAAGTTTCTTAATGAAGATTTTTGCAAATGGGGACCTTAGCACATTCGGTACTTATTTCCCAATTTACTTCGATAATGAAATTGCAATTATCCTATTACTGATCGGAATTGGATATATCGTTGAACAATTCCGTCTAGAAAGCCAATTAGGATTAACAAGAAAAGAACAAATCGAAAGCTTATTCATTCAAACGCTTGTCGATTCTGGAATCATCACACTTATTTACGCCTTATTAATTCCACTAAGAAATGGAGTTTCACTCGGCACAGTAACCATTCAATCGATTTTAGGGGACCTATTTGACCCAGAAAATATCGTGATTAGCATCGCAGTTCTTTTCGTGAAGGTTGTTCTAATTCACTTAATCGCAAATGTTATTGGGATTGTTCTTAATAAAATTAATCAAAAGGCAGGCATCTTCGCATTATCAGGAGTGTTCATGCTTACTGCATTAATTGGTGGAAGTGCTTTTAGACGAGTTAGTGATGGCCAAATGCCTGAATTTGTAAGAGCTCTTCAAGAATTCATCAACCTTATTACAACACATAAAGTAGAATCTATCTCTATCGCATTAGTGATTCTAGTGGTGCTTCAAATTCTCGTGACAAGAAAACACCAAAGCATCGCTCCAGAATAAAATCTATCCTAGAACTCCTGTACTCAGGAGTTCTTTTTTTGTTTAGGGCGGAGGTTTCTCTCCTTTCTTTTTAGTCTATTAGTTCTGCAGGGCCGTATTATAAAAGATAAACAGTCTATTTTTTCGAATGAAAAGGATTGAATCAGTCAAACGAAGTGCCTATCGGATTCTATAGTGTGAGTAATAGCGAGAGTAACTGATGCGAATTAGCAGTAGTT
>JUUF01000449.1 GCA_001058355.1 Carnobacterium maltaromaticum | reverse complement strand
AATGGTGGTCTAGGACGTCTAGCAGCATGTTTCCTTGATTCTATCGCAACTCTTGGTTTAACAGGAGACGGCGTCGGTTTAAACTACCATTATGGTTTATTCGAACAAAAATTCAAAGATAACCAACAAGATGCAGTGCCAAACGTTTGGTTAACACCTGAAAGCTGGTTAGTTCCAACTGAAACTTCTTATAAAGTACCTTTTGCAGACTTTACATTAACATCAAAAATGTTTGATATCGATGTATTAGGATATGAACAACCTACTAAAAACAAATTACACTTATTCGATGTCGATTCAATTGATGAGTCTTTAGTTTCAAGTGATTCAATCTCATTTGATAAAACACAAATCGCTAAAAACTTAACATTATTCTTATATCCAGATGATAGCGATGAGCAAGGTGAATTATTACGTATTTACCAACAATACTTCATGGTAAGTAACGGTGCTCAATTATTAATCGACGAAGCACTTGCTAAAGGAAGTAACTTACACGACTTAGCAGAGTACGCAACTGTTCAAATTAACGATACGCACCCATCAATGGTGATTCCTGAATTGATTCGTTTACTTGGCGAACGTGGAATTGAATTCGATGAAGCAGTGGAAATCGTATCTGCAATGACAGCTTACACAAACCACACAATCTTATCAGAAGCGTTAGAAAAATGGCCTTTAGCATACTTAGAAAAAGTAGTTCCACATTTAGTGCCAATTATTAAAGAATTAGACGCTCGCGTAAAAGCAAAATACGCGGATCCATCAGTAGCGATCATCGACGAACATGGCCGTGTTCACATGGCGCATATGGATATTCACTACGGATATAGCGTAAACGGTGTTGCGGCACTTCATACGGATATCTTAAAAGAAAGTGAATTGAAGAATTTCTATGAAATTTATCCAGAGAAGTTCAACAACAAAACAAACGGGATTACATTCCGTCGTTGGTTAATGCATGCCAACCCAGAACTTGCTAAATTATTAGATGAAACAATTGGAACAGAGTGGCGCAAAGATGCTTCTAAATTAGAAGCGTTGAAAGCTTTCCGTCATGATGCGATTGTTCGCGAAAAATTAGACAAGATTAAACGTGACAACAAGAAACGTTTAAGTGTTTACCTACAAGAAAAACAAGGTATCACAGTGAATGAAAATTCTATTTTTGATATCCAAATCAAACGTATGCATGAATACAAACGTCAACAAATGAACGCTTTATATGTGATTCATAAATATTTAGATATCAAGAGCGGAAACATTCCAGCTAGACCAATTACAATTATCTTCGGTGGTAAAGCAGCTCCTGCGTATGTCATTGCACAAGACGTGATTCATTTAATTCTTTCATTATCTGAATTAATCGCAAATGACCCAGAAGTAAGCCCACACTTACAAGTCGTAATGGTTGAAAACTACAACGTAACAGCTGCAACACACTTAATTCCAGCATGTAATATTTCTGAACAAATTTCTCTTGCTTCAAAAGAAGCAAGCGGAACAGGAAATATGAAATTCATGCTAAACGGGGCATTAACTCTTGGTACTGAAGATGGTGCGAACGTGGAAATCCACGAACTTGTGGGTGACGACAACATCTATATCTTCGGTGAAAAGAGTGATGAAGTCATTGCGCACTATGAAAAAGGCGATTACAACGCTAGTGAATTTGCGAAGAGAGATGCAATCCGTCCATTAGTGGAATTCGTGAAGAGTGACGCTTTACTAGAAGTTGGAAACCAAGAACGTCTAGAACGTCTATACCAAGAATTAACAACAAAAGACTGGTTCATGACATTATTAGACTTAGAAGATTACATTGAAACAAAAGAACGTATGTATCGCGATTTCGAGAACAGAGACGAATGGAATGCTAAAGTGGTGACAAACATCGCAATGGCTGGCTTCTTCTCAAGTGACCGTACAATCGAAGACTACAACCGTGACATTTGGAAATTAAACTAAATCGATTAATTGAAGGGATACGGTGAATTCCATGCAAATTAAAAACGAAGCAATGCTGATCACTTACTCAGACAGCATGGGAAGTAATATGAAGGACTTAAAAGGAGTTCTTGATAAACATTTCAAAGGCGCGATTAGTGGGGTGCATTTGCTCCCATTCTTCCCGTCTACAGGGGATAGAGGATTTGCTCCAAGCGACTACACACGTGTAGATCCGCTTCTTGGAACTTGGGAAGATGTGGATGCTCTAGGGGAACAATATTATTTAATGTTTGACTTCATGATTAACCATATTTCTCGTGAGTCTAAATTCTTCCAAGATTTTGTAAAAAATCACGAAAACTCACCTTACAAAGATATGTTTATCCGTATTCATGAGTTCTTCCCGCCAGGACGACCAACACAGGAAGATATCGACTTAATCTATAAACGTAAAGATAAAGCGCCGTTCCAAACTGTTCATTTTGCGGATGGAACGACAGAAGAAGTATGGAACACATTCGGGGAAGAGCAAATCGACCTTGATGTTCGTAAAGAAATCGTGAAAGAGTT
>JUUF01000448.1 GCA_001058355.1 Carnobacterium maltaromaticum | reverse complement strand
CCACTATTCTTTCAATAAACAAAAAGACTCGTCTATCTTCTTAGCTTTTTGATAGAGCATTGTTTCTTCTACCTTGTATTTATGTTTCCAAAAATCCTGCACATTTGGAATGTACAACTATTTTAATCAGCTTTGTAAAGTTTTTGGTGTGTGGCTGCTCAAACACTTCAAGGTTCTTCGACAAGAAAACCACCTTCACTCCGAGGAAAACAAAAACTTAAAATTATCATATATGA
>JUUF01000447.1 GCA_001058355.1 Carnobacterium maltaromaticum | reverse complement strand
CATTTACGGGGGTCAGTGCCCTTTGAGGTTGAACGCTTTTTATGATGCTTGTTTTTCTTCTTTTAGATGTGGGTTTGGAAGTATGTGATTCACTCCGATAGCAATGACTGCACCAATCAATGTATCGAGAATACGCTGAATCGCATAGGCGGTATTTTGTCCTGCTTCGATATTGAAGAAGATGACAAGGAAAGTGGCGCATGAGTTAATCACACCGGTCTTGTTGAATCGATTACAGAATAAAATAATGATCACAATCCCGACAGGTGCGAGTAGTAAATCGGTATATTCAGGATATGGAAGAACCGTTCTGACATAGAATAAGATGATGGCAACGACCCCTCCGGTTGTATTTCCGATAAAACGGGAGAAGGCGAATTTGAATGTTTGTTGATGGTCTGTTCGCAAGCTGAAAATAGCGGACAAGGCGGCTAACATTGGCGAACCACGATGTAAGACTCTAAATAAAACCACGCAAATAAACACAGACACGGCTGTTTTAAAAGTACGAAGTCCGATATGGAATGGATTATTTGACGATTGTGGCACGCTCTCACCTCTGCTTTTTTTAGATATCGCTATTATAATATATGTGTTTAAAAAATGGTAGAGTTATTGAACAATGCACCTAATAGGTGTATAATGTGTTCAAGAGGTGATGAAGATGCATGAAGCATTTGTATTAATTGTAGTGAACGCTGTTAGAGAACGTTATGTCTCAGAAAAGGCATTTTATACAGAAGAATTGGGGATTAGTGGCCAAAGTTGGACGAGATGGAAGAACGGGGAACGTGGATTGAAGGCAGAAAATCTGCAAAAAATCGCACGCCTGTTTACGGATTATGAGTGGATGCTCGCCAATAAAGTGGCCCGAAACGCCGATGTGCTTCCGGAAGTCGCTTCAGACCCAGTGGCTGAATATTTACGTTTGAAGGTGGCGATTGCGAGTCGCTGGATTCGTCAAGAAAATGTCCGTGTGGATTGGAAAACGGCTGCTGTCAGCAAGGGTAAATTCAAGGAAAATGTTACGATTTTACGTGTGGCAACGACATATGGTCACTGGAGTTACCAAGATATTATTGAGATTCGTGTGGTAGGAATTACCCATAAACAAATCGGTACGAAAAAACAAGCACTCCTTGAATGGATGCATGATGAAAAAGCACAACAAAAGTATTTGGAATATAGCAAAAATGCGTTTGTTCCAGAATCTACTTTAGAGGAATAGAAGTTTGCAAAATGAATGCGATACTCTCTTTGGAAACAAGGGGGTATCCATTTTTTTATAGGCCATTTTATGATAAAATTGAAAAGATAAAGAAAGTGGTGAAACTGTGGCGAAAAGAAAGAAAAGAAAAAATAAATTCGTCTTTCATCTTGTCGAGTGGTTCAAGTCATTATCGAAATTGACGGGACTTCTCATCGTAGCTGTAGCAAGCGTTCTTTTGGCCGGGACCATCACATGGTTATCTGAACATAAATCCGAGCCACAGGAAATACACGTGACACAAGATGAATTTTTAAAAGTACTCATCCCAGCGGCGCAACAAGCGTATAAAGACTACGGCGTGTTGCCAAGCGTAAGTCTAGCGCAAGCGATTCTTGAATCGAACTGGGGAGAGAGTTTATTAGCAAGTAAATATTATAATTTATACGGCGTGAAAGGGTCTGCTACTGAACCAAATGTCATCCTAGAAACCGCAGAATTCGTGAACAACACATGGATTACGATTAACGGACGATTTCGCGTGTATGAAAGCTGGGCAGAATCAGTTGAGGCCCATGCGCAACTATTAGCGTACGGCGTGGACTGGGACCCAACGCTCTACCACAAGGTGCTAGGGGCTAGAAACTACAAGCAAGCAGCACAAGCCTTGCAAGATGCAGGGTATGCGACCGACCCAACCTATGCACAAAAGCTTATTCAAATGATTGAAGAGCATGAATTATATAAATACGATCAATTACCAACAGAAGAAACAACCGTGTCCGTACGAAAGAGTTCGTAACACTCAAACGGTTCAGTAAAAGGAGAGGATATAAATGAGTCAGTTATTACCAGGAGCCATCATCGGAATTATCGGTGGAGATGAGCAAGTTGCATCTATCGCTCGCGAAGCAAGAAAAATGGGGTACGTTGTGTACTGCTATCACCAATCGAACGAAGCGGCTATTTCAATGGCTGAATATGAAATCGTCTCTTCTTACAAAGACCGTGAAGCGTTATTAGATTTCGCAGAAAAAGTAGACACGGTTTTATTATTAACAAACTTAGTGCCGGTTGATGTGCTTTACGAGATCAGCAGTAAAACTCGCTACTATCAATCGTTTGAACTGGCAGAAATTTCGCAAAACCGTACTGTTGAAAAATTATTCTTAGATACGCATGCGATTAACTTGGCGCCATATAGCTTAGTGACAACAGTCGGCGAATTGCCATCGATTGTTCAAAGCATCGGCCTTCCAGCCTACTTAGAAAGCAATCTTGTAAAGAATCGCGTGGAAGAAAAGTTAGAGCTCTACGATGAAGATTTCGAAGAGCGCGTTCTTGAAAAACTGGAAGAAGGACCATGTATGTTAACCGCCTTCGTCCCAGCGCAACGTCATTTTACAGTGACCGTCGTGCGTGACTACGAAGACCGCGTGACAGTACTACCGATTTCAGAAGATGTTTACATCACTGGAAAATTAAAATACAGTATCGTTTCTCGTCGACTAAATCCAGAATGGGTCCAAGAATTGAAACGCATTGCTTTCAAGATTATGGATAACTTATCTGGAACAACGATTCTTTCGATTCAAGTGAAGATGGGAAATAACGGTATTTTCTATGTGGATGGGGTTAACCAATTACCACTCGTGCAGCAACAGTTCAGCAGCGCCTTCTTAGGCCATAGCATGTCTGAAATTCTTGTGCGCGTGGCAACAGGGCTACCAATCGAATACAAAGAAATTAAAGAAGAAATGATCATCGTGCCAATTTACGAATCGGTGATGGAAAAAGCAAGCTTATTAACGTTATTGAAACCACAATGGGACTTCGAGTTCTTCCAATTAACACCAAAACGCCCAACTGACGTGCTTGGTGTGATTCGACTTCGCGGAGCTTCTAGTGTGGATTTACTCAGAGAAATTGAAGTAACAGACTTATTTTTCAACGTTCAATAACCTTTACGAAAGGACAGAGTTGTGAAAAATTCGAGTGATTTAATTAAGGGAATGAACCCTCGCCAAAAAGAAGCGGTCATGCATACGCAAGGGCCACTTCTAGTCATGGCCGGCGCGGGGAGTGGGAAGACGCGTGTGTTAACCCACCGCATGGCCTATATTTTGGCAGAAGAAGCGGTACAACCGTGGAATATTTTAGCGATTACGTTTACGAATAAAGCGGCCAACGAGATGAAAGAGCGTGTGGCGGCACTTGTCGGAGAACAGGCACAAGATATGTGGGTATCAACCTTCCACTCGATGTGCGTGCGTATCCTTCGCCGTGACTGTGAGCGTATCGGGTTAGCCAAGTCGTTTACGATTATCGATTCAGGCGACCAACTTTCAGCGATGAAACGAATTATGCAAAAGTTGAATATCGATACGGATCGCTATGAGCCACGTGGAGCTTTAGCAACTATCAGTAACGCGAAAAATAATTTCGAAGATGCTGAAACATTTGCGAAGAACCATTTGGACTATGTGAGCCAAATTTATGCGAAATGTTATAAAGAATATCAAGCAGAAATGCGCAAAAATATGACGGTAGACTTCGATGACCTCATCATGTTGACCGTGAAATTATTCCAAGAACATCAAGATGTGTTGGATTACTACCAACAAAAATTCCACTACATCCACGTGGATGAGTATCAAGATACCAACCACGCGCAATACTTATTGGTGAAGCTCCTTGCAGATAAATTCAAAAACATCTGCGTTGTAGGGGATGCCGACCAAAGTATTTACGGATGGCGTGGAGCCGATATGGAAAATATCTTGTCATTTGAACACGATTATCCGGATGCCAAAGTGGTCTTGCTCGAGCAAAATTACCGTTCGACAAAGACCATCTTAAAAGCAGCCAACCAAGTGATTGAAAACAATGTGAATCGTAAGCCAAAAGAATTGTGGACCGACAATGAAGCGGGTGAAAAAATCACGTATTACTGCGGGCAGTCTGGATATGACGAATCTCGTTATGTCATCAGTACGATTCAAAAAATGGTGAACTTTGACGGGTATGACTATAGCGATTTTGCGGTGCTATACAGAAGTAATGCACAGTCGCGTACTCTTGAAGAAGATTTACTAAAGTCGAATATGCCATTCAAGATGGTCGGAGGCCAACGCTTCTATGAACGATTGGAAATCAAAGACCTACTTGCTTATTTACGACTCCTAGTGAATCCAACGGACGACTTTAGTTTCAGACGTGTGGTAAATGCGCCAAAACGCGGTATTGGAGATAAGAGTATTGAAAAACTCGCTCTCTTTGCCGAAATGCACAGCTTCTCCCTTTTAGAAGCAGCCGGAAGTCCATTAAATGGCATTTCTGGAAAAGCAGGCAAGGGCTTAGCCGATTTTGCACAACTCATCACCGACTTAACGAAGATGCAAGAGTTTGTCACATTGACGGACCTAATCGAAGAAGTGATGAATAAATCAGGGTATATTACAGCCCTTGAACAAGCGCGTACCATGGAAGCCGATGCGCGTATCGATAACATGCGCGAGTTCCTATCGGTAGCCAAAGAGTTCGAAGAACAACGACTCGATAGAGAGGCCGAAGAATCACCGCTCGTCCAATTCTTAACGGACTTGTCACTGGTGACAGATATGGAAAGCGAAGAAGAGACGAGCGCTTCTCAAATTACATTAATGACCTTGCACGCGGCAAAAGGGCTTGAGTTCCCTGTTGTTTTCCTTGTCGGAATGGAAGACGGAATTTTCCCGTCAGGACGATCGCTCCAAGAAGATGGCGAAGAAGAGGAACGTCGCTTGGCATATGTAGGGATTACCCGTGCCGAGAAGAAACTCTTTATGACCCGTGCGTACTCACGACTTCTCTACGGGAAGACACAAAACTATCGTGAGTCACGATTCATGCAAGAAATTGATGACAGCCTATTAGAAAAAGAAGGCGTAACGGTGAGTGATTCGTATTACTCAAGCAGTTTCTATACGAATGATTCGAAATCTTCTTATGGAACGCGTAGCCAGACGTCATCTTACGGATCTCGTAGCACCTCTCAGTCTACGTCATCAACAGGTGGCGGAGGACTATTTGACCGCTATCGCTCAAGTAGCCAATCGTCTAGTGGCGGTGGTTATTTACAAAAGAAACAAACGACACCAGCGCGTATTCAACGTGCGGATAAGCCACAAGCAAGTTCATCTTCAACAGATGGATGGACTGTGGGCATGAAAGTGTCACATAAAAAATGGGGAACAGGAACCGTTGTCCGCATTACTGGTGAAGGGGACCGCCAAGAGTTAGATGTGGCCTTTGCAGGAATGGGGATTAAACGACTCCTTGCAAGTTTTGCCCCAATCGAAAAAATCGAAGAATAGAGGATGAAGATGAGTACAACGATTCAACAAAGAATTGAAGAGCTAAAAGAACAATTAAATCGTTGGAGTCATGAGTATTATGTGGAGGATAAGCCTACTGCAACCGATGCACAGTACGACAAGGCTTATCATGAACTAGTGGCGCTTGAAGTTGAACATCCGGAATTCGTGACGCCTGATTCGCCTACGCAGCGTGTGGGTGGAGAAGTGCTCGACCAGTTCCAGAAGGTGACGCACACGAATCCAATGCTCAGCCTTTCAAATGCTTTCTCAAAAGAAGACTTGGAAGAATTCGATGCGCGTCTTCGTAAATTAACGAACCGTGCGATTGAATATGTGTGTGAATTGAAAATCGATGGACTCTCTATCGCGTTGACGTATCAAAACGGACAGCTCGTACTCGGAGCGACTCGTGGTGACGGAACGACTGGGGAAGACGTAACAGGGAATGTTCGCACGATTAAATCTGTGCCACTTTCTCTAAAAGAACCTTGGAATATCGAAGTGCGCGGGGAATGTTATATGCCGAAAAAAGCATTCGTAGCACTAAACCAGTCGCGTGAAGAAGAAGGACTCGAAGTTTTTGCTAACCCAAGAAATGCGGCGGCAGGAAGTCTTCGTCAGCTCGATCCAAAAATTGCGGCGAAGCGAAACTTATCCGTATTTCTTTATAGCAGTCCAAGTGTGGAAGAACTTAATGTTTCAACCCAAGAAGAGCTATTAGAAAAAATGGCAGAGATTGGCTTTGTCACAAATCCAGAGCGCTTAAAATGCCAAACGATTGATGAAGTCTGGAATTACATTGAGACGATTGCAGCGAAGCGTCCAGATTTACCATATGAAATTGACGGTATGGTGATTAAGGTGAATGACTTTGCCGCTCAAGAAGAAATCGGATTTACCGTGAAAGCACCACGTTGGGCGATTGCGTATAAATTCCCGGCAGAAGAAGCGCAAACGATTGTCCGCGATATCGAGTGGACGGTTGGGCGTACGGGGGTTGTAACGCCAACTGCGGTGATGGATCCCGTTCAACTAGCAGGAACGACGGTGCGCCGTGCGAGCTTGCATAATATTGACTTGATTAAGGAGCGCGACATTCGTCTAGAAGACACCGTTGTGATTCATAAGGCTGGAGACATTATTCCAGAAGTCACACGCGTAATTTTAGAGAAACGTCCTGCAACGAGTCAGCCGTACGAGTTTCCAACGACTTGTCCGGTCTGTCATGCAAAATTAGAACATTTGGAAGAAGAGGTGGCGATTCGCTGCTTGAATCCAAAATGTTCTGCTCAATTGACAGAAGGGTTAAGCCACTTTGTTTCACGAAATGCGATGAATATGAGTGGAATTGGGCCACGTGTCATTAAGCAACTCTTTGAAGAAGGGCTTGTTCTCGATGTGGCAGATTTATATCAATTAACACTAGACCAGCTATTAGCGTTAGATAAAATTCAACAAAAGAGCGCAGAAAATATTCTTGAAGCAATTGAGAAGAGTAAAGAAAACTCATTGGAACGCCTCATTACAGGACTTGGAATCCGTCATGTCGGAACCAAGGCGGCGAAAGAATTAGCGCAACATTTTAAAACGATGACAGCTTTGAAAGAGGCGAGCATTGAACAATTGTTGGAAATTGATGGTTTAGGTGATATTATTGCTTATAGTGTAAAAACTTATTTTGAACAACCATCTGTTCAAGAATTAATTCAAGAATTGCAAGATAGAGGCGTCAATATGACCTATCTTGGAGTGACAAAAGACGATTCTATCGCTTCAGGACACGTCCTAAGTGGTAAGACCGTTGTGTTAACAGGGACTTTAGAACAATTAACAAGACAAGATGCAAAAGAAAAACTCGAATCGCTTGGAGCGAAGGTGACCGGCTCAGTTTCTAAAAAAACGGACGTGGTCATCGCGGGGCATTCTGCTGGAAGTAAATTAACGAAGGCAAATGACCTCAGCATCGAAGTGTGGAGCGAGCAACAATTTCTCGATTCTCTTGCATAGAAAGGACATCACATGAGAAAAACATTACGATTGGGATTACTTGGTTTAGCAAGTGTGATTTCACTAGCTGCCTGTGCAGATGTTACAAGAGCAAATCAACAAAGCACAAATTCTAGTAAAGATTCCAACACAAAAGTAGTACAATCAACAACAAATCAATTATCAAATAATTTTTACCGTGCGCTTGTCACAAATGGTAAATATGAAGTGAGCCAAAACCGTGGAGCGACTTTAAGCTTAAACACAGGGTTCAACTTAAAGAACTTTGAGACAGGATTGATTGACCTTTCAAGAAGCGTGTTCCCAACGAACCAATACTTCTTTAGAGAAGGGCAAATTATCGATGCAGAAACAACCGCAAAATGGATTGCGCGTAAGAGTGATAAAAATCCAGACGGGTTAAATCCTGCTGATAATGGAGATACATCTCCAACAGGACGTGCTCCAATTTATTTAGCGCAGATTCTCGAACAAGACTACATGATTCAAACGGAAAACAACTTTGAATTAGGTGGAATTAGTATCGGGATTGCGATGAATAGTGTGGATTATTACACGAATGACGGCAAGGATGCTGAAACAGAAATCTCGAATGAGGTGATGATCGAACAAGCCAAAGCGATTGCGAACACAATCCTTACAAGACTTCGTCAAAATGATGCATTGAAGGCTGTGCCAATCGTGTTCGGAGTGTTCCGCCAAACGTCTAAAGATGATATCGGTGGCGGGGTATACGTTCTTGAAGCCACTTCAGTAGAAGGAACAGAGATTACAAACTGGTCAAACGTGAACCAAAAAGTAGTCGTGCTTCCATTAGTGAACGAATCTGCGACAGAAGAGTCAACAGCGTTTGAAAACTTCAGAACAGAAGTGCAAAACTTCTTCCCGAACCTCTCAGGGGTAACGGCTCGCGTGATGTATCAAGATAATGTAGCGAAGAAGATGGTCGTGAATATTATGACGCAATTCTATGGAGAATCAGAAATTATCGCTTTAGCACAGCACGTAACGGATGTTGCGAATAAATACTTACCGAAAACAACACCGGTAGAAGTTCGAATTAGTTCAATTAATGGAATGGAGGCATTCTTGTTGCAAGATATGTCGCAAGGAGTCTTCACCTACCATATCTTTGATTAACGTTGACGGAGGCATAGAAGCCTTTTACAATAGTAAAGTAATGATTTTGAAAGCGAGGAAAAAACATGGCCATTGAGGAAAAAGAAGTTAGACACGTTGCCAAACTTGCAAAGCTAACTTTTGCCGACAATGAAATCCTTCATTTTACAGAACAAATGAGCGATATCATTGATATGGTGGAACAATTAAACGAAGTAGATACAACGGGTGTGCCTGTAACAACTCACGGATATCCATTAGTGAATGTGATGCGTGAAGATGTTGCTGAAAAAGGAACAGACCGCGACTTGTTAATGCGTAATGTAAAAACAAGCGAAGATGGATTTATTCAAGTGCCTGCGATTATGGGTGAAAACGAGGAGGGTGAAGCATGAGTATTATCGAAAACAAAACATTAGTTGAGCTTCACGAAGGCCTTCGTAACAAAGAATTCACGTCTGTTGAATTAACAAAAGAAACATTCGAACGTATCCACGCTTTAGAACCTAAAGTAGAAGCGTTCGTGACATTAAATGAAGAAGAAGCACTGCAACAAGCAGCCGCTGCTGACGAAAAAGGCTACGGCGAAGAAGCTTCTCTTCAAGGTCTTCCAATTGGGATTAAAGACAATATCGTCACTCGCGATCTTTTAACAACTGCTTCAAGCCGTATGTTAGAAGACTTCAACCCAATTTACGACGCGCACGTTATGGAATTATTAAAAGCAGAAGGTGCGGTGAACGTTGGTAAATTAAACATGGATGAATTTGCCATGGGTGGTTCAACAGAAACTTCTTACTTCAAGAAAACAAAAAATCCTTGGGACTTAACAAAAGTACCTGGTGGATCTTCAGGTGGTTCTGCCGCAGCAGTTGCTTCAGGCGAAGTACTAGCGTCTCTAGGTTCTGATACTGGTGGTTCTATCCGCCAACCTGCAAGTTTCACAGGGATTGTTGGGATGAAACCAACATATGGCCGTATTTCTCGTTACGGTTTGATTGCCTTTGCGTCAAGCTTAGACCAAATCGGACCATTTACACGTACGGTTCAAGATAACGCCTTAGTATTAAGTGCGATTTCAGGATATGATCACCGCGATTCAACAAGTGTGCCACAAGAAGTGCCTGCTTACCATAAAGGATTAACAGGGGACATCAAAGGCATGCGTATCGCGTTGCCAAAAGAATATTTTGCAGAAGGTGTGGACACACAGGTTCAAGCAGCGGTTCTTAAAGCGGCTGACCAATACCGTGAAATGGGAGCTATCGTTGAAGAAGTGAGCCTACCTCACTCTAAATACGGAATTCCAGCGTACTATATCATCGCTTCATCTGAAGCCTCTTCGAACTTACAACGTTTCGACGGAATCCGTTACGGTCACCGTTCAACAGAAGCAGAAACATTAGAAGATTTATACGTGAAGAGCCGTTCTGAAGGATTCGGAATGGAAGTAAAACGTCGTATCATGCTTGGAACATTCAGCTTAAGTTCTGGTTATTACGATGCTTACTTCAAGAAAGCGGGTCAAGTACGTACATTAATCAAACAAGACTTTGCAAAAGTATTTGAAAACTATGATTTAATCTTAGGACCTGTAACGACTTCTGCAGCATTTGGATTAGGCGAACACAGCGACGACCCAATCGCAATGTACATGGCGGACTTATTAACAGTTCCTGTAAACTTAGCTGGACTACCAGCAATCTCAGTTCCTGCTGGCTTCACAAACGAAGGACTACCAGTCGGAATTCAATTAATCGGAAATTACTTCCAAGAAAAAACAATTTACCAAGCAGCGTATGCATTTGAACAAGCAAATGATTACTACTTACGCCGCCCACAATTATAAGGAGGAACAATCACATGAACTTTGAAACAATTATTGGTTTAGAGTGCCACGTTGAATTAAAAACTGATTCAAAAATGTTCTCTCCATCACCAGCGCATTTCGGTGCGGAACCAAATACAAATACAAACGTGATTGACTGGGGATATCCAGGGGTGCTTCCTGTCGTGAATAAACGTGCGTTAGAATTCGGAATGCGTGCAGCTCTTGCATTGAACTGTACGATTTCTCAAGATACAAAATTCGACCGTAAAAACTATTTCTACCCTGATAATCCAAAAGCGTACCAAATCTCTCAATTCGATTACCCAATCGGTCATGATGGCTGGATTGATATCGAAGTAGAAGGACAAACAAAACGTATTCGTATTGAACGTGTTCACCTTGAAGAAGATGCGGGTAAAAATACGCACGGAACAGACGGATTCTCTTATGTGGACTTAAACCGTCAAGGAACTCCACTGATTGAAATCGTATCGGAAGCGGATATGCGTTCTCCTGAAGAAGCGTATGCGTACCTTGAAGCACTTCGTCAAATCATCATGTTTACAGGTGTTTCTGACGTGAAGATGGAAGAAGGTTCAATGCGTTGTGACGCGAACATTTCAATCCGTCCTTATGGGCAAGAAAAATTCGGTACAAAAACAGAGTTGAAAAACTTAAACTCATTTAACAACGTACGTAAAGGGTTAGCGTTCGAAGAAGTTCGTCAAGCCAACGTCCTACGCAATGGAGGAGAAATCCTGCAAGAAACACGTCGTTTTGATGATGCGACTGGTCAAACCATCTTAATGCGTGTGAAAGAAGGTTCAAGTGACTACCGTTACTTCCCAGAACCAGACCTACCAAACTTCCATATTTCAAATGAATGGATTGAAGAAGTTCGTGCGTCAATTCCTGAAATGCCAAGCAAACGTCGTGAACGTTATGTGAGCGAATTTGGCTTGCCAGAATACGATGCAATGGTATTAACATTAACAAAAGAAATGTCTGATTTCTTCGATGCAACAGTTGCGGCTGGTGCTGATCCTAAACAAGCGTCAAACTGGTTAATGGGTGACATCTCAGCGCACATGAACAGCAAGAAATTAGAATTAAAAGACTTGAAGTTAACGCCAGAAAGCTTAGCAGAAATGATTCAATTAATCGCGGACGGAACCATCAGTTCGAAATTAGCGAAGAAAGTCTTCTTGTTATTAGCAGAAGAAGGCGGAACTGCAAAAGGCGTTGTTGAAAAACACGGTATGATTCAATTGAGTGATCCTGCTCAGTTATTACCGATTATTCAAGATGTGTTGGCGAACAATGCGCAGTCGATTGAAGACTTCAAGAATGGTAAAGACCGTGCTGTTGGATTTTTAGTTGGGCAGATTATGAAGCAAACGAAAGGGAAAGCAAACCCTGGCGTTGTAAACCAACTATTACAACAAGAGTTAGCGAAATACTAAAAAAGAT
This sequence comes from Carnobacterium maltaromaticum, assembly GCA_001058355.1. Lineage (GTDB taxonomy): Bacteria > Bacillota > Bacilli > Lactobacillales > Aerococcaceae > Granulicatella. The sequence goes on along the minus strand of JUUF01000447.1, from coordinate 120 downwards.
TATGTTTGATGACGGCGAATCCTTTCGGCTCCTTTTTGGGGTTCGAATCCTTTCGGATTGCAGTTATAAAAACTGTTATGAGGTACCGGTTCGAGCCTATGGTCTCTCACCTTTAAAGCC
>JUUF01000446.1 GCA_001058355.1 Carnobacterium maltaromaticum | reverse complement strand
AAACGAGGAAGAATTAAAAGGCGAATGCTGCATCTTGATTGGTTCTAAAAATCCAGACGAAGTGACAACTGCTCTAGCCGGTGCGTTAGAAGAAAATACGCCTGACGCCACACTTTCGATTGCAGAACAAGTCGAATGGTTTATGGAGCATCAAAACCTTACGCAAAAAGATGCGATTAAGGCTGTCGCAAAACATCTTGGCCTTAAGAAACAAGAAGTCTACAAAGAGATTCATGCATAAATAAATCCGTAAGATTTTCCATAATCAACAGAACATGAATTTTATGATGGTTTCCTCTACGATAAAACACAAAAAACAACACCCAAGCAATGCTGCTTGGGTGTTTGTTTATACTCCGATAAATTTAAATACATTGAAGGCGGTCATAAATACTAAAATAGCCATCAATCCTAAATAGAGTTTTTCAACGGCTTCGTGCGTGAGTTTCGATTGGATTTTTGTTCCAACCCAACCACCGAGTACCGCAAAAATCGCAATCGCTAAAATCACGAGACTGACATTGTTGTATTTCTCAAAGTCACGAATGACAGTCCCCATCTTAATAATCTGTGCAAAGAAAATCATCAAAATCGAATACGCTGCTGCGTCTTTTGCTTTCATCGAGAAGAAGTAAACCAAAAGTGCAATATTCAGCGGTCCTCCGCCAATGCCGAGATAGACAGAAATCATACCGACTGTTAATCCAATCGTCACAATCGCCACCAGATTGGAAACTTCTAGCGTTCGAATACTTTCCTTATTGAGTGTGAACAAAATAATGCCACCGAGCAATAAAAATAGAATCACGGATTGCGTCGCACTCACTGCTTGACTACCCCAACTCTCTACTGCATGAAGGAAAATCACGTCTCCGATTTTTCCACCGATAATCGACCCAAAAGCCAATCCTAGCGCGATTTGTTTTTTGACATGAAACCCTAGCTTACTTCTTTTATAAATAGAAACTAGACACATCGTAAAGACCGCGACAGTCGAATACACACTAATCATGCTCGTCGTATCGATGCCGACAAAATCGAAGGCTGGCTTGATGATAATGCCGCCGCCTAAACCGGTAATCGCTCCAATCATCGTCGCACAAAGCACGATGATACTATAAATAATAATGTGCATTAGCGGCCTCCAAGATTCCGGACACATCTAAATCCTAAATGGCTAGATGTTGAGTCCCACAATGCTCCATTACGAGCAGCTACACGATACCTGTTGCAGTAAGAGCAGTGGCATAAGAAGGATCCGCCACGAATCGCATATTCGTATTCGAAATTAATAGGACGAGAGGCGTCCTCCTCGATTTCTTCAAAAGGAATTCCGCGATGGTTGCAGCACCATTCCCAGACATTTCCAATCATTTGGTAGAGCCCATATCCGTTTGGTTCAAAACTCTTCACGGGCGCCGTTCCTAAATAGCCGTCTGCTTTCGTATTCGTATTTGGAAAATCTCCCTGCCAAGTATTCGCATGAAACTCACCGTCTTGTTCGAGCTCATCGCCCCATGGAAACTGTGTAGTTGTACCGCCACGTGCGGCATATTCCCATTGCGTTTCTGTTGGCAATTTTACCTTCGCCCAATCGCAGTAAGCTAATGCATCTTGTAAGGAAACATGCACGACTGGATGGCCCATTACGTCCTCAATCGAAGACTCTGGACCTGTTGGATGATTCCAGCAAGCACCTGGCACTAAGAGCCACCATGGCGATCCCGATACATGGGCATACTCTGCCCTTTTTTCTGGCTCAACCAATAGGTGAAACACATACGAATCTCCTATGGTTTCTGCTGTTGTTGTATAACCTGTCGCATCTACAAATGCTTTAAACTCACGATTCGTCACGGTCGTATCCGCAATTTCAAACGCGAGCACCTTTTTCATTACTGGTGGTGCCTCATGGTCTTCGATAATGCCTTGGCCAAGAGGATCTCCCATTTGAAAGATGCCAGATTTTAAAGGCACAAAATTCATACTATCGACCTCTCTTTAGAGTGGCAACGATGCGTTCTAATGGTACTTGGCAAAGTTGCCCGTCTCTCACAAAGCCCTCTTCTCTGTCTTGTAAAATGCGAGCAAGTTTCGCTTTGAACTCGTTCACAAGAGAAGTGTACTTCGTCTCAGCAATTAAATTGCATTTTTCCTCTGGATCTTCTGTCATATGGAAGAGTTGATACTCATCTTTGACAGGGAACCAAATAAATTTCCATTCATCTGTTAAAATATATTGGCTCGAATCCTCACCTAGACTATGTTCGCCGTGGAATTCGTTTCGCCAACCTGCAAATTCGCCGAATAATAATTGGCGAACGCTCTTACCGTCTGTTTCAACTTTTTCACCTGTGGCTAGTTCGACAAGGGAAGGGAAAACGTCTTGAATCTTCACGAGTTGTGTGACGCTCTTCTTCGTGCCCGCAATCAAGTTACCAGGGTCGAAGATAAACGCTGGAATCTTAATACTTCCTTGGTAAGGATAGCCTTTGCGGAATAAATAATGCTCTCCGAGTTGATCCCCGTGGTCACTCACGAACCAGAAAATCGTGTTTTCGAGTAAATCAAACTCCTCAACGGCCGTTAAGAAGCGACTTAATTGATTATCGATATGCGTGATTAAACCGTAGTACGCTGCCAACATTCTCTTTTGCGCGTCCGCTGGAATTTTTCCGCGTTTCGCATAAAGGCTTGGAATCTTCTCTTCAAGTTCTTCCCAGTTCCCGATATGCAAATCCGATACGTCCCCTAATTTATCCATGTATAAATCATAGAAATACTTCGGCGGATTGAGTGGCGCATGCGGTTTTTCAAACGACATCTTCAAGAAGAATGGAACGCTTGGGTCACGTCTCTTCAAGAAACGAATACTTTCGCTCACAATCCAGTTTGTTGGATGGTATTTCTCAGGAAGTTCAAATGGACGGACATCCCACGAATTACAGTTTGCCCCATCATCGATAATATCTGCATCGCTGCCGAGTTCTTGTTTGATCCAATCCAAGTAATCGCTCGAATGTTCAAACGTTTCTCCGTATGCTTTATTGTATTTGCGGTCGACATGTAAGTAGCCATCGTGTAAGAGAACATGGTCAAATCCCATGCGCTTACGGCTTGGATACACATGCATTTTCCCGATGCATTCTGTTTGATACCCTAAATCCTTGAATGTTTGAGGAAGTGTATTCGTGTAGTTCCAAGGCACTTCATCTTCGTATCCCACTCTTCCGGACTTCTCTTGGTCCATCCCTGTTAAAAGAGCGGCTCTAGCAGGCACACAACTTGGCACTGGTGAATAGGCATTTTCAAAGTTATACCCCATACTGGCCATCATATCCATAGTTGGTGTCACTACTAAATCATCATCCCGGTTAATCGATAATGCATCCGCACGCATTTGGTCCACTACGATGAGGATGACGTTTGGTTTAGATTGTTTTTGATTCATACTGTTTCCCCCAAAAAAGATAAAACGATTTCATCTTTTATTATAACAAAAGAGCCCGTCCATGGACAGGCTCTTTTTAGTACTTTATTGGCTTTTTATATGACAATCTTGCTCTTTTCATGCGTTAATCTTCGCTATACAAGATTTCTGTACAAAACATACAACTTTCATCGTTTTCTCTACGTTTTCCATAATATAAATTGCAAATATGGAATCCTTGGTCGTAGATATTTTCTAAGTTGATGATGGATTGGCTTCTTTTTTTCTTTTTAGCCACTTTCTTCGTGTGCGTGTTTGGCTCTAACTCGTCTAAACGATCTTTCAAGTGACGATTTTCCATCGTTAAATTATGATTCTCTTCGATGACTTTTTGCAACTCTTCAGAAATCTGTTCGAGCTCATGTAGTTGCAACAAAGTTTGTTTTGTTAAGCGTTCGATTCGATCATACAATTGTCTGTTTGGCATTCACGCACCTCCTATCTTATTTTGGGATTTTTAACACCCATTGTTCTAATACTGCTTGAACTCCAACGTTGGCACTTACTTTGGCAATGGCGTTGGTCATTTTTTCATGTTCTTTAATCCATTCACTCACGGTAAGACGATTTGCAAAACTCTTCATCGTTGCGAGTTTATCGCTTTGAATAACGGCTCCTTCGACACCTCGTGCAACCAGCAAGGCATCACGGATATAAATTTGTAATAGTGTTAAAAACAGTTCACTATCAGCCTTTGTCGCTAACAGTGGCATCACTTGGGACTGAATCGTCACAAAGGCCATCGCACGATTCGTAAATACGCGGACAAACCAATTCCAGCTTTCTTGACGAATCTGTCCAAAACTTTCACTCTCGAGCATCTCGACTGCTTGATCAATATTACTCGTCAATTGAGACAATAATTGCGCCGTTGCGTTTGGAACCCCTCGTTCTTTCAGCGTGGAAACAATATTTTCTCCTGCATCTGATTGGAATCGAATAATCTGACAGCGCGATTGAATCGTAATCAGAACCTTGCTGAGTTGCTCTGTTAGAAGAATGAAGTGGATATTTCCTGTCGGTTCTTCTAAAAACTTCAATAAGCTATTAGCAGCGCCTTGTGTCAACGTGTCGACTGCATGAATCACACAGACAATCGCACTCGACTCCATCGCTGTTTTTGTCAACTGCGATTTCAGCGTACGAATTTGGTCCACTTTCACCGTTGTGCCTTCAGGTTCTACCACGATAAAATCCGGGAAGTTCCCATGGTCAATACGAATGCAGTGTTCACACTCCCCGCACGCAAGCTCGCCTTTAGTTCGCTTCGTACAGTTCAGCATCTTTGCGATTTCCTTGGCCATCTCCGCTTTTCCAATTCCCTTTGCTCCTTCAAACAAATAGGCATGGCTCAGCTGACCATTATCGATGGCACGAATAAACGCTTCTTGCATCTTTTCCATCTTAGAAACGGAAGAATGAGTCTACAGGTAATACGAATACTGTAGCTCCACCTACACGAACTGGAACTGGAGTTGTTAGCGCGCTATCAAGCATGCTGTCGATATGCACTGGTGGCACAGTCATTTGTTCACGTGATTGGCAGTTTTCTTTAATGATATCTAACGCTTCTTGTACACGTTCTTCTTCAATCCCGATGATGAAAGTAGTGTTTCCTGCACGTAAGAATCCACCTGTTGTTGATAAACGAGTTGCGCGAATATTTGCTTGTGCAAACTCATCTCCTAATAAATGTGCATCTTTATCTTGAACAATCGCAATTAATAATTTCATGATTTCATTCTCCTATTTTGTAAAATATTTTGGGTAACGTTCCACTAAAACTCGGAAGCACTCTTCCACTACTTCTTCAATGGATTTTGTCGCATCAATCGATACAATTCTCTCTGGATATTTCTCTACTAACTGTAAATACCCATTGCGAACCATCGTATGGAAGCTTAATCCTTCTTGGTCTAAGCGATCAAATTGACGGTTCCCTCTTGCTTTATGAATACGTTCCAATCCAACTTCAGCCGGCACATCTAAGTAAAGCGTCGTGCTTGGTTCTAGGCCATCCGTTGCAAAATGATTTAACTGTGCAACTTCTTCTACACCAATCCCACGAGCCACTCCTTGATATACCAAAGAGCTATCGACAAAACGATCACAAAAAACAATATTTCCTTTTTCTAAGTTTGGTAAGATACGATCTTTTAAATGCTGGCGACGACCCGCTGCATATAAAATCGCTTCTGTCCGTTCATCCATTTCGGTGTTGTTCACATCCAGAATGACTTTACGAATATCTTCAGCAATGCGACTTCCACCAGGTTCTCTTGTTGAAACAATATCCACGAGCGCGTGTTTTTGTAACAAAGGAATCAGTTGGTTGATGACAGTTGTTTTCCCAGCGCCATCAGGACCTTCCATCGTGATAAACAATCCTTTCATATTATCCCCCATTCCTTTCAATTTCTTTTCTATTATACGATATTTTCATCTTTTAATAAACCAAATTCCTATAAGAAATTTCACCAATTTCTCCTCCCCTTTTTCTTGGCAAGACACAATATTTAAAAAGCACTTAAATTACTTCAAAGACTCGTCTGCACCAAATCCCTCTACCTCCTCCTACCCTCCCTTTTCCTTTGCATAGACACAATATTTAAAAGCACTGTGATTACGAAGAAGATTTGTCGGGTTCTTATAGTAGCAGTAATGGGAAT
>JUUF01000044.1 GCA_001058355.1 Carnobacterium maltaromaticum | reverse complement strand
GAAACTTCCTACGTGATCGAGTCTAAATGGTGCTTTTTGACAACAGCTACAGTTTTCGTGATTTGACATATGTTTTCCTCTTTTCGTTTATTCAGCTTCTGGTAAATACGCAATGGCGCGAACAGGTGAGCCCGGTGTATGGTTCCAGTTAGGATATGAGATTGAAATCACAGCACCTACTGCTGGAACTTGATCAAGGTTCGCTAATACTTCCACTTGGAAGATGTCTTGGCTTAATAAGTAGTATTCGTTTGTTAAACCATGTGCTGCAGCGTGAACGCCTGAGTCTGTATCTAATGTTTCGTGACCAACAGCTTTCACATGACGTTCGTGAATTAAAAATTCAAGCGCCTCTTTTGACCAACCTGGTGTATGTTGAACGTCATTTTCGTCTAAATTACGAACTGCGTCTTGGTTTGGCCAACGTTTTGACCAGTCACTACGGAATGCAACAAAGGCACCTGGTTCGATTTGTCCGTATTCTTCTTCAAACGCTAAAATGTCAGCTTTTGTTAATTCGAAGTTTGGATTTTCGGCTACTTCTTTTGAACGGTCGATGACGTAGAGTGGTAATAATAAATCTTTCAACTCGATTTCATCGAGGAAACGTCCGCCTTCATAGAAGTGGCAAGGAGGGTCAATATGCGTACCGTATTGTGTCACGACTGATAGTTGTTGAACGTGGAATCCGTCTTTTAATGTAAATAAATCTTTTTGTTCCAATGCTGGTAGAGCAGGGAAGTGAGGGCTATTCGCATCGATTTGATGGCTTAAGTTTACCCATTTTGCTTGTTTTAATGTTTCGTAAGCTTTTGCTAATTGTTGTTGAAATGCTGTCATAATGATACTTCCTTTCTAAATAGGGGAAGGCTGCGGTTCAAAAGTTATTCTCCCCACAGCCTTTTTGTTCGTTTTATAATGCGAGGTTATTCTCCCCAAACCTCACGTGCGATTTCTGAAATCAATGC